>NZ_WBKM01000079.1 GCF_015714725.1 Nostoc sp. WHI | reverse complement strand
TTATTTTAATTAAGTTCTATATTCTAAAAACAGAACTACTTTCCTGGATTTACCCTTCGTTTTTAAGCAAATCCCTCAAATATGTCAGTATTTATACTTAATAATTGTAGTCAATTATTTTTTAGTGATGCCTGCGGTGGTCACTGAGCTTGCCCTTTGCGGAGCGTCTTGTAGAGAAGTGCGCGCTGCGCCTACGCCTTTCCCTAAAAAACTAATTATTTTGTGCTACGTATTGAATTTCAAAATGGCGATTAATACCCTATTTATTTCAAAATGAGAATTGCTGCTCAGGAGCGATTTTTGCCTCATATCTCGTATTTGATGAATTACATCTACTCGATCCAGACCGTTCTTTCGCTACTGTTCTGAAAGTTTTACAACAAGTCAAAGGCATTTCACCATTTTTGCTGATGACGGCGACTTTAACTAATGAACTTGCAACCCAAATACAGACGTTGGTAAACAATGGAAATTATTCAAGTTGAAGATGCAGATTTACAGGCGATAGAAGGCGATCGCCGTCGTACCTTTCAAGCTGTGTCCCATCCTCTTAACGCTTCGGTAATCCTAGACGATATTCGAGCTTATGGGCGTAAACGAGTGATAGTCATCTGCAACACAGTTTCTCAGGCTCAGGGATTATTCCGGGATTTAGAGGAACTGAACTACGAGGGAATATTGCACGTTACATTGTTACATTCTAGATTCCTACCAGAACACCGCGCCCAAAAAGAAACTGACCTCAAAACTATATTTGCCCAAAACTGGCAAGATGATGGTAATTGCTACGTTTTGATTTCTACCCAAGTAATCGAAGCAGGAATCAACATCACCTGCCAAGTCATGCACACTCAACTTTGTCCAATGAACTCGCTTTTACAACGGGCTGGACGTTGCGCTCGGTTTGGTGGTGAGCAAGGAGAAGTCTATATTTATCATACAGTTGAAGTTAATCCAGCTTCTTGTAAAATAGCGATCGCAGATTTAGACCTACAAGAAGAATCAGCACCTAAAAAGCAAAGCTTTCTGCCATATCCTCAAGAAACCTGTGAACTCACATGGCTTGTGTTACAGGAACACACCCAATCTGTACATACAAATGAAAATGTCGGATTTCGTACTGAAGAACAATGGATAAATCAGGTTCACACTACAGAAGATTTACTACAGCAACAGCGACGACTTAACAACCGGATGAATTTTGAACAACGCTTTGAAGATGCGTTTTTCAGAGGGGATCAATCTGCCGGGAGAGAATTGATTCGGTCAGTTGATAGCCGCAGTGTATTTATCTGGGAAGAAGATGGCTTAATTGATATTGAAGAGGAAGTAATTGACCCCCAAAAACTGCTAAGTTTTTCCCTGCCTGTTTCCATGTTATGCAAAGTGTGGCGGGAGTTTCAAAATATGGAATTTGGAGCAGACTGGATTTTTAAGCAGATCGAAAACCCGAAAGGAAAATCAGAAACGTATAGTCAACCTGTTTGTACTCTAATTAAATCTCGTGAGGCAGTTATTGGCAGTATACGGATTTTAGTTAATCCTCGCTATGTTCATTATGACGAACATATTGGCTTGTTAATTGGCATTGATGTTTTCGGGAACCACTTTGTTTCTCCTGATAAGGCAAAGCGTGCGATCGCCAGTGAGTATCGCTATAACATGGACAATTATGTAGGGCATCTAGTATTGATGTGGAAATGCTGGCGGGAAGCATTTACAGTAAACCGATTAAAAAATGGAATGTCCGTAGAAATTACTTATATTAGTGTTCGTGATGAACTGTTAGCGGCTGGTGGACGATTTATCAGAGGTAAAATTTTCCCGCAGACGCAGGAGAAAGAAGCAGAAGCTTTATTTGAATCATTAGTATTTTTCGCTATTTTCACCCATGACCTGGGGAAACTGCAAGTTAAATGGCAAGAAGTGATGCGGGGATGGCAAGCGATCGCTCATTCTTCATTCTCTGGCAGAAACCCCGGAAAACATCTACTAGCGCACACAGACTACAACCCAGAAAACAGACACCAACGAGATGCCCTCAAAGCCTACGAAAAGAAATACAAGCGTCCAAACCATGCTGTTGAAAGTGCTTACTTAGCCCAAGATATTCTCAAGCAATCGTTAGTACCCCTACTGCAAGATAATTTCTCCGCAGATACAGAACAAATTAAATACATCTGTCATACAGTAATCATGGCTGCGGGTCGTCACCATTCTGCCTGGGCTGGGGGATGGGATCAAGCAGCAACGGCTAAGATTAAAAGTATAGAGTTACACCTAGAGGCAAAGCAAGCGATCGCTGATAGTTGGCGGAGTATTCATAGGTTTCTACCACAGCCATTATCCTTACCAAAAGCAAACTTGAGTAAAGATGTCTATCCAATAAAAAAAGACTTTGATTTAAATAGGTTTACATCTGACCAAACTGAATATTTACAACTTTATTTGCTAGTGGTCAGAGCTTTGCGCCTTTGCGACCAGCGTTCAGTACAGCTCCACAATGTTTAGCGTTAGGTCATTTGTTAATTAAATTTCAGTATTATCTTGACTTAATTGTTGCTGAAACTCAACAATTGACTCTGTGGTAATAGCCTTTTCAAGTAAATAATTGAGCTGCTCACGATCATAAATTTGATTCAATTGTTCAACCAATTGAGGAGGAATATCTTGAAATCGAGTTTTTAAAACTGTAGCAATAGACTGCTGAATACCTTCTGCTATCCCTATGCGTTCTATACTTGATACGTATTTCATCTCTTGTTCAGCCTCAAAACGCTTCAACTCAGCTTTAAAATCCAAGTCTAAATCCGGTGGCAAAGCCATCAGTCGGTCGATTAAATCGAATAGCTGAAAAATCTTGTCTCTACTATAGCCTAACTCATACATCCGTTTAATCAAGCTCAACTTCCAGCGCAATCGACCAGCTAGGTCTTGAGTTGTCGCCTGTGTCCGCAGGTGTGCCATCACAAGTACAGCAAAGGGACTATCACTTTGCTCTAATTCTAACCAACGGGCTTCGTAGTCTAGGAGTTTCACAACTGGGAATTGAAGACTCAGGCGGCATCCCCAGCGCTCATAACTATATTCTTGAGGTCGCCAATTTGCTTGATTATCCCCCAGAATTGCCAAGCTAACAACTTCCTGGTTATAACGGTCAAAAATTCTGTAATGGTAAGAAAACATGCGCTTGGCAAAGTTGGTATCTACTTGACTTTGAATTTCCAAATGTACAAGCAACCAGGTTTCCTTCCCATCATTTAGCCAAACTTTGATTAGCTTATCGACAAATTGCTTACCAACTTCAGATTCTCTCATCAACTGCTGAAGTTCTTGGTCAAGAAACTCATAGCCTCGCGGCCAGTCAATTTCTGCTTGAATCTCTGGAAAAAAGAATGCAAGAAACGCCTCAAAGTATTGTTCTACACCTTCCTTCCAAGCACCGTCATAGTCGGCTCGTACTTCACTCACAGGTTATTTTCGGTCAGATATCAAAAAATAATGTCTTCTGTTTGGTAGCAGACAGATGGACTGAATGGAGGACTTCAAACCATCTGAATAGTTTCAGTCCCGTTGTCAGGAGCAGCCCCGTTACCAGGATTCATTACCATCCAAGCAGTGTTGGATCATCTGTCTGCAACTAACTAGAGTACAACATTAAGGATGCAAGTGCAAAAAAAAGTATATTCGGATGGTTTGAAAAGGAATTAAAACTATGGTAGATTCTATTTATACTGAAAGCGCCTCTGGATTTCGACTTCAGAGACGCTACTAATTACCATCAAGTCATAAAGCGGCTGAACTTCCACATTAAGCCACTCTGACTTTTTGTACTTTTTTGTAGGTAACAAAAATATGCCTTATTATTCTAACTCAAAGCACGAACAATCAAGTCTAAATCTAAACCAATTGGAGTCTCTGTTGGCTGATGGTCTGTTTACACAAAAAGTCCAAGAACTTATTCGGATGCTGACAAATGAGCAAGTCTCAACTAAAGACATTCGTAAACAGGCAGAAAAAGGTAGACTTCAATTCCGGTATTCATACGGTGTATTACGGATAATCCCATCATATAAGGGTAAATCAGGCAGATGTTGGCGATGGGATGTAATCTTCTCTCCAGTGAGTTGGACGCAGGTTTCTGACTAAATTGTTTAACCTTAAAGGTTTGACTCTAGCTATCAATCTCCGTTGGAGAGGCATAATTATGTTTTGGAATAGCCCTCTTCCAACGGGGTATAGAATCTTTGGAAGTACACAACGCTCATGGGTAAAACGCCAGATGATAGAGCGCTTATTTGTTACCAAAAAATTCGGGACTTATGCCGACACCTTTCTAATGCTAGGTCTGGTGCAGCTTGTGGAATATTCTCTGAAAGCGACTAACCAAAAAATCGATATTCAGCTTGTGGATGAAGGGACACGTTACTGCATCCAGTTGAAGAAGGCTGTCAATTTAGAACCAATAGGTAAACTAAGTTACACCAACCCGTTTCCACCAGTCAAAGGTAAAAAGACAGATATTAGCAAAATATCTCAGGAAACAATTATCTTTGACACAGTAGAACAAAGCGATGCGCGAAAACTCTACCGAGATTATGTATTTCAGCAACGGGGCAAAGTTCAATTTAATGAAGATGCACCAGATCCACCCCATCCTAGTACTCAAAATGGTGTAGTCCTAACTTCCATGCGCCACGATCGCAATCATAACGAACTGTGGCAATTGGGTTGGCAGAATAAGGATTACTACGGCATTTTGCTTGTTACCCTCTTTCAAGCTTTTAGCCAGGAGAATTACTCTAGCTTGAATGGAGAAACTAAGCAGGTTGCGGAGTTATTCAAACAAGCGACTGGTCGCCAGTTACCTCAACAGGCCAGTGCTGTCAAGGTTTACCTGCCTACATCAGTTCAGGGAGTTAACCGCATCAAGGCGGATAGCAACAAAGTAGATTCCCAAAAAGCAGATTGGTTAAGTTTATGGCTGATTGCAGGAGGAGTATTTAGCTTTGGGGTTGCTGAACGGGTCAAGATTGCCGAACGTGTTTATGACTGGCGAGTTGTAGCGTTGGAACCATTAGATATTCAATTGAGCAAATATCGGGAGGTGTTAGATAAATTACGCAAATATAACCCACCTTCTGGAGGACATGGGATTGCTCGGTTTGATGCAGAGTTAGTGTTGCGGTTTTGTCAACAACTGCTCAATAGTCACCCATCTCAAGTTGATGCAGAACTAGATGACTTTGACCTATGGCAACCGATTAACCATTTTGTCAGCAACTTTGTAGGCACTCACTTTGGCTCCAAAGGGCAGGTTTATGGTGTCAAAGAAGTTTTTACCTTGGGGCTTCCTGGGTGGATTCGTCCTAAAAATTCTGAGGAATTAATAGATTATCAAAGTGTTTTGAATGAGCATCTATCTGTTATCAGTAGCCTGTCTGCGGAAGAGGGGCATAGTGAATTGTTGGCAGCTTACCGCGACTTCATTACTGGCACTAATCTGCATCAGTTTTTTCGCTTTCAGGTTAGCTACGCTGATTACGTTGTGAAACGTTTGGCAGATTCCAAAGCAAAACCTCCTCGTTTATTTTCTCTCAATGGATTAAATCTCATGGTGAAAAATTTCAATCATCGTAAAGACGATCAAGAATGGTATTTAACAGAAATTACTGAAGATCCAGGTTTTTTACGAGTTGCGAAAGCTATTAATAGCGCTACAGTTTATGCCGGGAAAGATGAACATGGCTGGGAAAGAATGTATGGTCTAGCACAGCGTTTGAGTAGTCAAGCAGGTTCTAAAAAAGATTTCATTATTGAACTATCAACTTTTCTTGCCAGCTATGAGAATGAAAATCTGCGAATTGATGAAGAACTTAGGAAAAAAGGAAAATACCGCCGAGTTTGGACTACAAAAGATGATTTGGATAGGCTAATCCATCTAATTGATAAATTTGGTTCTAGCTTAGTCGCAAATCTGTTAATTGCTTACGGATATGCTAAGGGTTGGGGCAAAGCTAAAGAGTCAGATCAAAAAGATTTGACTGCTGAAGCAGATGAGAATTTTGTGGGCGATAGTGCAGAAGAAATAAATGATTTTGAACCAGGAGAATTCACGAATGACTAAGACAAAATTTCCGGTTTATTCAATTTCTATTAGCGGTTTACTGTCCTGGCAACTTCATGCTTTGAATAATGAAGGTAATGAGGGCAATCAATCGCTAACACGTCGCTACTACATTATCCAGAAAGGCATGAGTGAACCTGAGTATGTCAATGGAGTATCTGGCGATATGCTCAAGCATATTCAGGCAGAACATCTGCACCGAATTGCGATTCAGGAAGGGCTAACACTTTCAGAAGGGGGAAAGCAATTTCATCCTGACCGTATTGGTTATGACTTGGAAAAAGGACTTCCGATTTTTACGCAATCAGATACAGATTTAACAGCCAAAACGAACCAAGTACTCCAGCGTTGCACAATCAGCGACTTAGAGGGATTTATGGTGACAGTTAAAGGTGGACAAACTCTAAAACGGGAATCTGTAATTGAGTTTGGGGCAGCAGTGGGTTTACCAACTTTAGTCAAAACCCAAAGCTACTTCCATGCGAAATATGGAACAGATAACCCAACTCCTTACAATGTACAGGTCAGTTCCGGTTTATATGCAACTGTCCTCAACATTGAAGCCTTTCGCATTGGCTACAATCCCCACAATTTTAGCTACAGCATTGATCCTACTGAGCGCAAAAAGCGGCTCGATGTGCTACTCAAAAGTGTTCTGTATACCTACTTGCAACCCAATGGTGCAAAGCGCAACACTCATTTACCCCATCCTGACCATTTTGAAGGTGTGATTACTGTTAGCACTCGCCGTTGTCCTGCACCAATGCTCAGTCCGTTGTCAGAAAGTTACAGCCGTCAAATTCATAGCTTGGCTGATACCCTGAATAATCTTAATGGCGCAGGTACAATTCACTGCTTTGATTTTGAGACAATTGCCCAGTTCGCCGAACAAATTCAAACTCTAATTGAGCGATCGCAACCTTGGGAGAGTAACAATGCCGAAGCCATCGAATAAATCAAAATCCTCAGTGCCAAAAGAGGATCAGCAGGTTAAAGCAGACTTAAACCAATGGTTAACCGTCACCTATCAGCCCGTTAGCCTATTCTCCCTCAAACGTTCTGATGCAACTAGCATGGCAGCTCGGTCTAATCTAGTGCCAACTCCTTATGCTATCAAGATGGCATTGCTGAAAGTCTTGCTCGAAAGTCAGGGAAGGCAGCATCAAAATGATTTTGATCAATGGATTAAAAGCGAATTTACCTGGATTCGAGACTTACAAATTTATATTTGGCCACCAGAGCAATTGGTTGTGAATCGCAACGGCTACAAACTCCGCTACTACGATCAAACTGCTGATAAAGCAGATAAAAGCCGGACGACACTACCTATGCAGGATGGGTTTGTCTTTCGGGAATGGGTGCATTTACAAGGACATCTACAAATTTGTTGTGGTGGTTGCGATCGCTTGGCAGAACTAGAGCGGCTGTTTGCTCAAATTAACTACTTTGGTAAACGGGGCTGTTTTTTTCAATATCTTCCTGAATACAAACAAGAGACTTCTGAACCATTATTTCAACCAAATCTCATTACTGGCTTTACAGCACAGCCAATGGATGATTTGGGTGAAAAGGCTACGTTTAACCGAATCAATCCTTTTTCCACTGACAAAGCACAACTAGACAAAGACCGAGTAATCAAGCCTGGATTTCTACCTTTACGACTTGTTGCTACAAGCGCCCGTTATGATATCTACCAAAGATACTGAAATCACATTCGCTGGACTTAGCGTAGTTCTCAAACAAGTAGAAACTTCAATTAGCCCCACCCCACTGAACTCTTGGCTGTCAGAAACTCAGCTTTTACCAGTTTGGATTCCTTTACGGATTAACGCAGGTGTTACCAAAATTATGCCTGTATTGCCAAATTCAGTTTTATATCCAAATCTAATGCAATCTATTTGTCAGCAGATTGCTCAGAATACCTTGGTGGAATGGTGGCAAAAACCCTATGAACTAACAGGGGTTGAAGTAGATTCCCATGCCTTGCATATGATTCAAATTAGTGTTGCATCTGCCGCACCTCCACCAACATTGGGACGAGCCATCCATGCTCAATGCTTTCGGTGGTTTGCTAATGCTGATACTGCATTAGCTGAAAATTTGCATCAACAAAATACCTTACCCTTAACTGTGGCAGTGCAGTATGTTTCTCCACAAAAGATGCAGTTGAGAATTACCTTGTTGAAAAAAGAACTGCTAGCACCTTTACTTTGGGGATTAAGTACCAATCTGGGAGAGTCAATCATGCTGGCAGGCATACCTTGCCAATTGGGAAAATCCATAGATATCCTGCAAGCTAGTAGTTTTGAAAAACTAGTACAGACAACAACCCAAAGTGTGATTGAGTTGCGCTTTCTTTCACCTACTAGCTTCAAGCAAAATCGAGGAGTGCAGCCTTTCCCCCTACCAGAATTGGTTTTTAACAGCCTATTGCGCCGTTGGAATACCTTTGCTCCACCAGAACTGCAATTTCCCGAAGTCGAGTGGAATGGTTTAGTTTCTGCTTATGACCTCAAAACCCATGCCTTAAAAATGGAAGGTGGAGCAGAAATTGGTGCCCAAGGATGGGTAAAGTATCGATTTTTAGATTCTGACCAAGCAAGAATAGCCACAATCTTAGCTCATTTCGCAACATTTGCAGGGGTTGGGCGCAAAACAGCGATGGGAATGGGCCAGGTGCAGAAGTGTTGAATCCCGATTACGGGGCTGAACTAAAAATACGCATTCAAACGAAAAGATGAATGAAGATTACTTACCTTTGGCATATCTTAATGCCTGGGAATATTGTCCACGCAGATTTTACCTTGAATATGTGTTGGGCGAAATGTCAGATAACGAGCATATTATCTTGGGTCGCCACATACACCGTAATATCAACGAAGAAGGGACAATTCAGGAAGGGGAAACGCTGATTCATCAACAACAATGGGTCTGGAGCGATCGCTTGAAGGTCGCAGGTATCATTGATGCAGTTGAAGAATGCTCAGGTCAGCTTGTCCCTGTGGAATATAAAAAAGGGAAGATGGCACAGCACCTTAACGACCATTTTCAACTTTGTGCAGCAGCTTTGTGTATAGAAGAACGTACCGGAAGCTGCCTTGCTTATGGTGAGATTTTTTATCACACTAACCGCAGAAGACAAACAGTAGCATTTACACCTCAACTAAGACAAATGACTGAGCAAGCAATTGTTCTCAGCAATTCTCATTTTGAAATAAATAGGGTATTAATCGCCATTTTGAAATTCAATACGTAGCACAAAATAATTAGTTTTTTAGGGAAAGGCGTAGGCGCAGCGCGCACTTCTCTACAAGACGCTCCGCAAAGGGCAAGCTCAGTGACCACCGCAGGCATCACTAAAAAATAATTGACTACAATTATTAAGTATAAATACTGACATATTTGAGGGATTTGCTTAAAAACGAAGGGTAAATCCAGGAAAGTAGTTCTGTTTTTAGAATATAGAACTTAATTAAAATAA
>NZ_WBKM01000066.1 GCF_015714725.1 Nostoc sp. WHI | reverse complement strand
GAGACGTACCAGTTTTGGTTCTCAAACCCAGGCTGGTAGCCATTTTGTGCAAAGGATGTTAACTGTTGTGACTACTCCGGAGGCGGAGCGTCTCCGGCTCCGCTCAAGTCTCAGCGTCGAAATGTCTTGGAATTTTTGACTCAAGCCATTAGCGCTAAACGCCAGGGTCAACCAACTCCTTCTTTACTTCCACAAGTTCCTGCCGAGTAAAGTTGCTGTCAAAAATGCTGCTTAAAACCCACGAATTTATACAGTTTGATTTCCCAAATTGAATCAGTCTGCTGTCTGCTTCTTTTGAACTCTAACTCTTTGATGTCAATGGGTTTTACTTTCTTGTAATTTGCGATCGCCCCGTGGTCGATTACTAAAGATCGTCATGTTCTTGCTGCTGCTGTAGTTGCTAAAGCGGAGATTATTGTTACCAGAAATATTAAAGACTTTCAGACTCAAGATTTAAACTATTGGAATGTAAAAGCACAGTCACCAGATGATTTTCTTGGTGATTTATTTGAACAATATCCTAAAATAATGGTTCAAATATTACTGAAACAATCTCAAAACTATAAAAGGAATCCTCTGACTTTTGTTGAATTACTAGATAAGCTGAGTAAGCAGATACCAGAATTTTCCCAAAAAATCCGCACTTTCATAACCTAACCTGAACCACTAAATGTTACATCTAGTATCATTGAGCGGGGAAAAACCAACGTGAAAGCACAGGTATTTAGAGGCGTCAATCAACTGTCTTACGAAGATATCCCAGTTCCAACCCTGGAACCAGATGAAGTGCTGGTACAGGTGCGGGTTGTGGGGTTATGTCAGTCAGATATTAAAAAAATTCGTTATCCACTTTATGAACCGCCGCGCATTTTTGGACATGAAACTGCCGGCACGATCGCAGCAATAGGCAATGATGTTAAAGGTTGGCAAGTTGGACAACGGGTGGCGGTAATGCACCACATCCCTTGTATGCGTTGCGCCTACTGCCTAAATGATAATTTTTCCATGTGCGATGTTTATAAAAACATTTCCACTACCGCAGGTTTTAACGCCAGTGGTGGCGGCTTTGCTGATTATGTCAAAGTTCCGGGACATATTGTGGAAAATGGCGGGTTAATTCCTATCCCGGATAATATCAGTTTTGAAGAAGCGAGTTTTGTAGAACCAACTAACTGCTGTTTGAAGGCGGTGAAAAAAGCCCAAATAGCGCCAGGACAAACTGTGTTAGTTACCGGTGCTGGGCCTATTGGGTTAATGTTTATTATGTTGGTGAAGTATTTCGGAGCAAAAGCGATCGCTACCGATTTACTACCCTCTAGAATTGAAAAAGCCTTGAGTGTCGGTGCAGATGCGGCTTTTGATGCCCGTGATGCCAATTTACCCGCCAAAATTCATGCTCTGACTAATGGATTGGGTGTTGATGTTACCCTGCTGGCTGTTCCTAGTGAGAAAGCCTTCTTTCAAGCACTTGATAGTACCCGCAAAGGCGGTAAGATATTATTTTTTGCTGAATTCCCCGATGAACTAGAAATTCCCATCAACCCCAATATCCTCTACCGTCGGGAAATTGACTTAATGGGCAGTTACAGCTCATCTTATCGGCTTCAAAGTCTGTCAGCTGATATTGTATTTAATCAGCGAATTGACGTGCAAGCATTGATTAGCGATCGCTATCCATTAAAAGATTTATCAGCAGCTGTCGAAGCTGCGATCGCACCTACACCGGATACTTACAAAATCTTGATTTATCCGTAAAAGGGAGATAAGGGGGATGAGGGAGTGTTAAAACTATAAGTTTAAAGCTCAAAGGTTTAGTGACGAAGCTCAAAGGTTTAGTGACGAAGCTCAAAGGTTCAGTGACAAAGCTCAAAGGTTCAGTGACGAAGCTCAGAGGTTCAGTGACGAAACTCAAAGGTTTAGTGACGAAGCTCAAATAAAAAGTCAAGTTTCATCTTCCCTACTTCCCCACCTCTCCAGATATGCCCTATACCCTACTTTTCGTAGCCCTACTAGCTTTCTACGTCGCCTGGAATCTCGGAGCAAACGATGTTGCTAACGCGATGGGAACCTCAGTAGGTTCTAAAGCTGTTACTCTCAAACAAGCACTAATAATTGCTGGGGTATTAGAGTTTACGGGTGCTGTATTGTTTGGGCATGAGGTAACGGAAACCCTAGCAACAAAAATTGCTAATCCCGCCTTATTCGCAGCTACGCCGCAAATATTCCTTGTTGGGATGATAACGGTGCTAATTTCCTGTGGTGTGTGGTTGCAAATTGCGACATCACGGGGTTTACCAGTGTCATCTTCTCATGCAGTTGTTGGCGCGATCGCTGGATTTAGTTGGGTAGCTTTGGGAGTAAATGCAATTGATTGGTCATCAATTGGCTTGATTACCATTGGCTGGATTTTAACGCCTGTAATCAGTGGTGCGATCGCTGCTTTATTCTACAGTCAAATCAAGCACTGGATTTTGGATCAACCCAATCAAGTAGTCCAGTTACAAGAGTGGATTCCCTGGTTAAGTACTTTGCTGCTGGGTGTATTTGGCGTGATTGTATTACCATCGCTAACTGAACCGCTAACCAATTTTGTAATTGAGCAAGTTGGTTTTACAATCCCTGCTTACGACATCCCACTATTAACGGGTGCAATAGCAGCAGTTGGACTCACCATCATTAGTTGGCGACAATTAGGCGAGATTGGAAGAGAAGGATTGGAAGAAAAATTTTTACCCCAGACTCAGGAATTACCATCAATCCAAAATCCAAAATCTAAAATCCAAAATCCCGTTGAGCGCTTATTCGCCCGATTCCAATTGCTGAGTGCTTGCTTTGTAGCTTTTGCTCATGGTTCTAATGATGTGGGAAATGCGATCGCTCCTTTAGCTGCGATCATTTACATCAATCGCACTGGTAGCGTACCTACAGATGGTATTACTATCCCCATTTGGATTTTAATCCTTGGTGGTGCTGGGATTGTTGGTGGTTTAGCCGTCTGGGGTAAAAAAGTCATCGCCACTATTGGCGAAAACATAATTGCCTTGCAACCTAGTAGTGGATTTTGTGCCGAACTTGCTACTGCTACCACCATCCTCATCGCCTCCCGTCTAGGTTTACCAGTCTCCACCTCTCACGCTCTCGTCGGCGGTGTCGTGGGTATTGGACTAGTGCAAAACTTCAAGTCGATTCAGTTCCAAACACTACAAGGCATTGCCGCCGCCTGGCTAATTACAATCCCCGTGAGTGCCATCCTCAGCGCTGCCATTTTTAGCATCGCCCGGATTTTATTCCTCTAAGAATTATTAATATTTTCCTAACTTTTTCCTCTACTGCATCTACTTAATATAGAACCTAGCTGCAACAACGCTAAAAAAGCGTGTTTTTGCAGAATTGCTGTTCATTCATTAGAATGTTTTGCAGGGGATAGCGTAACTTTGAATTTCCATAGAAAGATAATTTAATCTCTATTTAGAGATGTAAACTGTCACACAAGTTACATTCCAGACGAATTTACAGCTAGTTTCGCAAGTCATATCATGTCCGGCTTAATACTTATGTCATTGCGAGCGAAGCGCGGCAATCCCAAAGCCTTGCGATTGCTTCATTCCACTTCGTTACATTCGCAATGACATATCATAAGTGATTTGCCGAACTTGATATCAGACAATTTTGTGGCGGTGTCTAGCGACAAGTCGGTTTGCGCCTACGCACACGTATCTGCAAGTCTTTGACAGCAAAACAATAAATGTTTATTTGGAATGAGATTTTTTTAACAATAAAAATCTCATCGGCAAATACGTTGATGTAAATTAAACTGACCAAATACTAGTTAATGCTGAAGAGAACACGGTGTAATAACTCATGGGGCAAATTTGATGCTTTGCCAACCTGTGTCCAGTATGACAGAATTACGTTGAAATGCGGAAGTGCTGTTAAAATTTTTAATTTATCTGACAAAATACAGGAAATTAGTATGAGCGCCAATAAAGTGCACGGAAAGCAGCTTTATCGTCAAGGTGTTAGAGGTTAGAAGCTAATGGGGCGATTCGAGAAGCAACCAGAAAACCCGCGAGTCAGAGGCGAGCTATCTAGAGCAGCAGAAAATGCTCTCTGGGCTGTAGTTGAAGACTTAGAAAATCTCCAGCAGAATGTCCTCAGAGCTTTGCAGGAAGATGTAAAGCGGCTTCAGTCAGAAAAAAACCGATTATCTGATGACATTCAAAGCTTGTTAGAAGAAAAAGAGCATTTACAACAAGTGCGGCAAATCACTGAGCAGCAAGTGTTAATTCGACAACTGGCAGAAGTTCTGGCAAAGCATATATCTTCACAACTGCAATCCTCTCTGGCAACTTTAGCTAACCAAACCGTAGAGGGCAAATCTTACGAACAAGCGGCGCTGAAGTCCGCTGAGGTGAGCAGCAATGTAGTAGGTGAAATCAATGAAAAAGTCGAACACATGTTTGACAGCCTGGATGACACCGTTACTGTTACCTTTAACTCGCTGCAACAAGAACTGAAGAACTATCAAAGTAATCTTTCCCAACAGTTGTCACGGATGTATAGCCAGCAGCAGCAAGGGGAAACGATTTTGGCGGAGTTTGTTAATCGCCTGCATGGAGAACTAGAAAAAACTATAGAAGAAACTTCACGCAAACCAGCAACAGCAGCTACACCTACTGTTTTACAGTTTACGGAGCCAGAGAAAAACAGTTCTTTTGAGACATCCTCGGCACAGTTTGACGAAGTAGTAAAAAATTCTCCTGAGCCAATTTCCCTGATCCCTAATAACTTTTCAGAAAGCGAAATTACATCAGAGCCGACTATTGTTAGAGAAAACGCCGCGAACTCAATTTCTGTCCCCAGCAAAGACTTGTCACAAAGGGAAACGACATCAGAGCTTCCGATTGTTAGGGAAAACGCCGCAAACCCAATTTCCGTCCCCAGCAAAGACTTGTCACAAAGGGAAACGACATCAGAGCTTCCAATTCTTAGAGAAAACGCCGCGAACTCAATTTTTGTCCCTAGCAAGGACTTGTCGCCAAGGGAAACGACATCAGAGGCTCCTGCGGCTGTAGCTCCACCACCACAGGACAATGCCACCGAACCAATTTCTGTCCTCGGTAAAGACTTGTCAGAAAGAGAAACTACCTCAGAGCCGATCACTGGATCAGTGCCAGAGCCGGGAGCAATACCATCTTCACGAAGGAGAAACGCTACCGAACCAATTTCTGTCCTCCGCAGGAACGTGTCACAGAGTAAGGCTAAAACTCCAACTCCCACTGCACTAGAGCCGCAACAAAGAGAAAAATCTCCACGATCGCGATCGCGTAATTCCTCAGGTTTATCGCCGAGCCAAATCGGTTTATTGCTGATTGTGTTGTCGGCAGTGGTGTCGTCGCTTTACAACATAGCGATTAAGGTGATTTTTAACGAAGGTTCCCAGATTTTTGGAGTATTAGAGGTAGAACGATTGCTGCCGCCGACTTTGGGCAACACTCTGTTAATTTTGACGCTCCGGTTTATGGTGGTGGTACCACTAATGGTACTGTTGTCACCCATACTGCATCCAAGATTGTGGCAAGACTTGGAAAGCTTGGCTAATTCAGTCCGAGGAAATCCTACACCTACTAATACAACCACAAAGCGGATTTTGCTGTTGTCGGTTGTGAGTGGGTGCTTTTTGTTTTTGTCTCAGGTGCTAATCTACATTGCGATCGCTCAAGTAACCACTGGAATGGCGATCGCGCTGTTCTTTATCTATCCAATGGTTAGCGGTTTATTATCGTGGTTTCTGTTCCGGGATCGCCCTAGTTTATTCCGCATCGGTGCGATCGCTGCTGTTTGCTGCGGTGAATTATTGGTTTTATGGGGTTCTCCCAGCACAGGTATAGGTAATACTTCACTAGGAACCAGCGCCGCTATTCTTTCTGGCGTGGCTTTTGCTGCCTACATAATTCTGACGCGGGTTTGTGCTAGTAAACTACATCCAGTAACTTTTACTTTAATTAACTTCGCTACCATGCTGCTATTGAGTTTTATCTGCTTGATGCTACCTTTACCAAGCAGTTGGAATTTGGTAGTTGACTCCTCTAAAATGCTGGAACTGATTTTAAGCGCATTTATTTTAGGTGTACTGACTCTTGCCGGCTATTTACTGAACAATGTTGGTATTAGTAAATTAGGTGCCTCGCGATCGGCGATTATTGGTGGCAGCATTCCAGTCTTAACCGTGATTTTCGCTGGGTTAATCATTCAAGAAAATTTAGATATAGTGCAAATTCTGGGAGTATTATTAGTAACCTTTGGCGCGGCTGCTTTCAGCCTTGAAACAATGCGAAATCAGGTAAAACCCTCTAATCCCACAAATTAAATGGCGAGTTCAATTAGCTTAGGTGTGGTGGGAGCTACCTTACCTCCCATCACTTTCAGCATGATATGATATTTTGTCTGGCTGATTAATTGTCATTGCGATCGTGTGCGATCGTGGCGTAGCAATCTCCAAACGGCAAGCGAACTGCCACCCTTCTCTACGAGAGGCTGCGCCAACGAGACGCTCCGCGAACGTTTAGCGCAATGACACATCGTAAGTGATTAAGCGGACATGATATAAATCCCGATAATAATATATTTTATGGATTTAGGTTGGTATTAGGTGGGGATAACACTTATATATAAGCAGTAATCAGAATAACTAGACTTGTAATATATTTTTATGGATTTAGCCTGATATAGATAGGGAAAACACGTATATATAAGCAGCATGAGTAGTACTAACTCAAGTAATTGAGCATCATACTTGCTCAGATAAAAGATTGCCAAGGAGTTCAGACCATTGCAGCATGTTTCGGAAATTGGAGAGAAGGAAGTAGCACGAATGTCTAAACTAACCCGTTTCTTAAGCTTAGGAGACGATTTAATTACATGAATATATGGAGCGATCGCCCGTGAAAAAGCTAGGATCGCTATCATCCAAAAACCCTTGCTGAAAATAGTGAATTCCAAATTAAAAATGCCTCATTTCTATGGTATGGAGATTTGTCAAATGGCATCTCAATACGATTCACTTAAGGCAAGAGACGCGATAAATCGTGTCTTTCCGATCTAGAATTTTCATCAAAAAACCTTAATCGAACTGTATTGAATGGCATCTTTATTTCTGCCGCTCTGTACTACTGCTGCTACGCAAAATTTGCAATTACTATATCGCAAGCGGTTGGTTTATTTTGCCTAGATAGTCACTAATTTTTCGGTTATTAGCATTATTAATGCAGCTTAATACTATGCGATTAACTTGGTCTGAATCGAGGTTTTGTGTGTCAGCTTATAATCCAAAAAAATTCGACTTGAATTTAAGTAGGACATATGAAATTATCATCAAACCTTGATTTGTTGGAAAAATAAATTATTTAAATAGGTATTTTTTGTAAATTTTAAAATATATAAATTTATCGCAGATAGGAAAACAAATGATATAATAAATAGTGATATCCAAGAAAAATAGGTGCTTTGAAATTGGAATTATTTGCTCTACTTGATGTCTACTATCTTCCCTCAAGCCAACGGTCTATACTGCCGAGACATGACTGGAAGTTGGGAACAGGATGATAGTTCATAACGAGCCGTGTAGTTCAAACTTTAAATGTTGCTACACCTGGTAAGCGATTTCCTTTTAGATCACTCCCAATCATCTCAGCCACCTATGTACTAAAAATAATTTGCCAAAGCTGAATAAAAACCATGTTTTTCAAGTAATAGATATCCCAGATGAACCGCGCAAACTGGTTTTTACTCCGAGTCGGCACAACAAACACCATAATTAGGCGTAAGCGGCTTGACGTTGTTGATCTTGAAAGATGAGAAAATCCCAGAAAACTTAAAGACTTTGTAGATTACTTGCAACACAGTTGACTTTTGGGACGTAAATCGTCGTGAAGCCAAACTTTGTAATGTTTGTAATTTTCCGGTCAGATGCAAAGATAATTATGGTAACAACCACCGAATATGGTTGTGTACTAAAAAATATGTCAAAATGGTAGTTTGGGCTACTACCGATTTCATAGTTATCGCATACTAATAAAGTGAAGACATCGCTTCAGCCAGGTGTATACTACCTATTTTCATTCAACTTAAAATTGTGTAAACGTGCTATTCAATTGTCTGTAATATGAGTAACGACATAGATCTGATCAAACGTCTTGACCCCAGTGCGATGGATCAGATCATGCTTTATCTGGCTTTTAGTGCCATGCGGACGAGTGGGCACAGGCATGGGGCATTTTTAGATGCAGCCGCAACGGCAGCAAAGTGTGCAATTTACATGACTTATCTAGAGCAGGGACAAAACCTGCGAATGACAGGGCATTTGCACCACCTAGAGCCGAAACGGGTAAAAATTATAGTAGAAGAAGTCAGACAGGCGCTCACAGAAGGCAAACTGTTAAAAATGCTGGGTTCTCAGGAACCGCGCTATTTGATTCAATTGCCTTATGTCTGGCTAGAAAAATATCCTTGGCAACCGGGGAAGTCACGCGTTCCCGGAACCAATCTGACAAGTGAAGAAAAAAGACAAATTGAGCAAAAACTCCCAAGTAATCTACCTGACGCTCAGTTAGTTAGCTCATTTGAGTTTCTGGATTTGATTGAGTTTTTGCACAGGCGATCGCAAGACGAATTGCCACCCGAACACCAAATGCCTTTGAGTGAAGCCTTGGGTGAGCATATCAAGCGCCGTCTACTTCACTCAGGCACGGTAACACGCATTGATTCTCCTTGGGGAATGCCATTCTACGCTCTTACGCGTCCTTCTTATGCCCCAGCAGACGATCAAGAACGTACTTACATCATGGTGGAAGATACCGCTCGGTATTTCCGCATGATGAAAAATTGGGCAGAACGGCGGCGAAATGCCATGCGCTTGTTGGAAGAACTTGATATCCTTCCAGAAAAAATGGAGCAGGCAATGGAAGAATTGGATGAAGTTATCCGTGCCTGGGCAGATAAATATCACCAAGATGGTGGTATTGCAGTGATTTTACAGACAGCTTTTGGTCAAAGAGAAGACTAAGCTAAACCACATCTAGTTTGCATATCTATAGTTTATATAACTCTTGTGGGGTGGACAGCGTTCGATGGTTCCTGAGCGTTGTCGTACCCCCAACGGGGAAGCAAGCACGCGTAGCGTCCCGCAGGGAAGGACTGAGCGCTCACGGCGAAGTCTTGCCCGCTCTAATTATGCAAGTTAAATGTAGAACAGCTTAGTACTAATCGCTAAATTTAAAATTCAAAATTCCAAAAGCTTGTAAAGTAAGGTTTTGGAAAATTTTGGATGATTGATCTATTTTGAATTGTTAAAACTCGGATCTAACTTTGTGCTTTTCCTTCCAGTAGTGCCGCTAGAGTTTGCTGAAACAACTTCTCTTTGTCACCAAAGGCGGCATATAAGCTTCAGGCTGGATTCCTGTCGCTTGCACAATATCCTTCATGGAAATGTTGGCATAACTATGCTGCCAGAACAAATCCATAATGATCGTTAACACCTCATCCGTATCAAATTCTCGTTGTCGAACCACGGGATAATTGAATTTTTACAACTGAGTGTATTTGTCAAGTATATATATTTTTGAATGGTTGCTCAATATTATTTCGCAGCCTATAAATTTTGGAAAGTAAAAGCCACCAAAAGTTCAGGAGTGCTGAGTACTGAGTGCTGAGTAACCCCATAGACAAATCTAGGGGATTGAAGTAAGGACGCATTAAATATGCCCTACGCATCTCGAAATAAATATCTATTTCTTTTTCCATTGCCTTTAGGCAGGGGCTTTAGACCTTTTGTGCTGAGTGCGATTATTACTTTTTTTTACTCAGCACTCAGCACTCAGCACTGTTTCGGTAATGTTGAAAGATTTCCAATTAAAAAATATTCAATTTGTAGGGGTGCGTTAGAGGGCATTGGTGTCAACTTAAGCTCAAACCCCTTTAAAACCTCGTTTCTAGCCTCTGGCTGGAAATGCTCATCATTGGGCTGCTGCCGCGAATTTGGGAGTTAGATCCACCTCAGCCTGCCAAATTCGCAAGAGCCGGACGTTCGCCGCAGCGCTTCAGCCACGCCGTGACGTTGGGGAACAGCATCAGATCGACCTCCATCGTCCCGATCCAGCCGACGATGCCTTGCAGGTGCCTATCCGCCAGGCTGTAGTCGCCGATTAAGAACGATTTCCCCTCCAGTCCGCCGTCAAGAATTCTGAGACAGACGGCGAGATCCGCCTTTGCTTTCTGTACTGCGATCGCGCTGCGCTCCTCGGTAGGCGATCGCGGGGACTCTTCCGTTCGGGTTTACCTTGAGGAAGTCCGGTTTCCTGGTGTCGCCCGCACTGATGTCGAGCTTCACGCGATCGCAAGGGGTGCCGAGTTCTGCGAGAACGGCTTCGGTGATGCTCGCGGTGGACATGGGGGCGTAATAAAACGTGAGGCTCATTGCTTGTTCCTTCGGAAGGTTAAAAAAGTGACGCACCCGACAAATTAAGATTGGATGATTTATTTTTTGGTAGTCCTTGAGTAGGTTGGGCAAATTAGCCAACCCTAAAGTCAAGCTGTATTTTTAGTCAATTAGCACTGTAATTTAATTAGTCCCCGGTTGCGCTGGAACAAGCGGTTGCGCTGGAAATGGGGTAGTGTCGAGACTTGGACTTGATCCCGCAGGAATTATACTCGGCGGTGTAGACGAAGATGAAGCGCCGATAACGCTGCTGTCACTGCCATCACTACAAGCATATAGCGACTGGTTTTTTGGAACCTGATCGCCCGTAATTTTGGTTAGTAGCGGCTTTGATGCCAAGGCAGTTGCTTGTCGTAAACCTTTCACACACAGCCCAAACCGCTCAGGTAACAAACTGCGACCACAGAAATCCAAAGTTGCTTGATTAATTTTCTCCTCACTATCTAAATTCTGATCATTGATATCTACCTGAAGATTCGGTCTGACATAATCAACTACACAGGTAGCTAAATCCTCAGGACGCCGGGCTTTACCACAGTAAGAAAGCGCATTTGCCCCTGAAATTACGGTTTCCTTGTTGATTTTAAGGTCGTTAATTTTAACCACGCAAGCAGCTAAATCTCTGGGACGTAGTGCCTTTGCACAAGCTTGTGCTGCCGCTTCTGCCGTTATACTCACCTTTAGGAGGCGAACCGCACATGCACCGTAATCATTGTTAGCTGAAGCAGCGATCGCCATATCAGGTAAAGTTGTTGTCAACAATCCAGCGATCGCTAAAACTGGTACTGTTAAAATCCTAGAGGTGGAATTGCTTTGTTTGTTCTGACGTCTGCTAACCACTTTTTTGCTCTGTGACATTGCCATTCTCCAAACACCCAAAGTTATGTTAACTCAAATATTTTAAAAATCCTCTGCAATTAAAGAATTTCAGCGTCAGCAAGGTATATACATAATTAATTATGTCGGAAATTGTGTTAACATAACTGTTTGAAAGATAAGTAGGCAACGTAAAAAGTATTTCAGATTTAAGAATACTGCATAAACCAATCTGATGATTGAGTAGCCTACGGAACTAAATAAACACAAAAAACTTATTAGCAAGAGTACGGCGGGGCACGTCGGAATTCAGGCTTGGAAGTCAGTGCGTCGGCTCTACCGACTAAAGCAACTGGCGTAAAGAAGATGCTTCTACTTGGTAGGATACGTCATACCAAGGCAAGCAGTTTCGGAAAACCAAGAATCCCCTGATTTCTCATCAGGGGAATGTCAAAATTGAATGTCTAGGTAAAGTTTAAACAGGATTAGATTAAGGAAACTCATGTCCCGATATAGAGGGCCACGCCTCAGAATTGTCCGCCGCTTAGGCGACTTACCAGGATTGACTCGTAAAAGCGCCAGACGCGCTTACCCGCCAGGTATGCATGGTCAGAACCGCAAGAAGCGCTCTGAGTATGCTATCCGTCTAGAGGAAAAGCAAAAACTCCGCTTCAACTACGGTTTGACTGAAAAGCAATTGCTCCGCTATGTCCGGAAAGCCAGACGGGTTACTGGTTCTACTGGACAAGTGCTGCTGCAATTGCTAGAAATGCGCTTGGATAATACCGTTTTCCGTTTGGGTATCGCTCCGACGATTCCAGCAGCTCGGCAACTGGTAAATCACAGTCATATCACTGTTAACGGTCGTGTGGTGAATATTGCCAGCTACCAATGCCGCCCCGGTGAGGTAATTGCTGTTAGGGATAGAGTACAATCACGCAAAATGGTGGAAACTAACTTGCAATATCCGGGTTTAGCCAACCTCCCCAGTCATTTGGAGTTTGACAAAACTAAGTTGGTTGGTAAAGTCAACAGCGTTATTGAGCGCGAATGGGTGGCGCTACAGGTTAATGAACTACTTGTGGTGGAATACTACTCACGGCAAGCTTAATAGTTATTTGTCCTTAGTCATTTGTCCTTAGTTATTTGCAAAGGACAAATGACCAATGACCAATGACCAATGACCAATGACCAATGACCAATGACCAATGACCAATGACCAATGACCAATGCCCAATGCCCAATGCCCAATGACCAATGCCCAATGCCCAATGACCAATGACCAATGACCAATGACCAATGACCAATGACCAATGACCAATGACTATCCGCCAATTTGCGACATGGTGCGGGTATATGTACCTGAAATGCCAGAATCGCGCCCTTTAAAGTTAATTTCTGGCTTGATTTCGAGTAAATGCCTGACCTGCTCTTGTAATTGAGCAGTGCTAGTGCCAGAACGCAGAGCAGTTTTTAAATCTATTTGACCAGTTTCATTTAATAAACAAGGACGCAGCCAGCCATCAGCACTAAGGCGCATCCGGTTACAACGATCGCAAAAACATTCCGACATTTGACTAATAAATCCTAGTGTCCCCTTCGCACCGGGAATTTGAAAGACATCAGCAGGCCCAGCACCACGCACTTGAGATTCTGTCAAGCCCCAACGATCGCGGATTTGTTGGCGTAATTCGGCTGAAGATACCCAACCGCGATCGCCAAACAAATGCACATTACCAATGGGCATAAATTCAATAAATCGAACGTGCCACTGTTTATCAATTGTCAGGGCGGCTAAATCGAGAATTTCGTGGTCGTTGACTCCAGGAATCACCACCACATTCAGCTTCAGGGGGTCAAATCCGACGCGATAAGCTGCTTGAATCCCATCCCAAACTTGTTGCCAACGAGAACGCCCCTGATTACCGATAATTTGCTCAAAAATGTCGGGATCAAGAGAGTCTAGACTAATATTAATTCGTCGCAAACCAGCATTGTAGAGGTTTTGCGCCATCGGAGCCAGTAAAAATCCGTTGGTGGTCATTGAGAGGTCTTGAGTTTGGGGAAGAGAGGCGATCGCACCGACCAAATCCACCACACGCGGACGCAATAAGGGTTCACCCCCAGTCAAACGAAACCGATTAAAGCCGACTGGAATAAATACCTCTTGAATTAAGGTGAGCAGCTCCTCATCAGTCAACAGCTGTTGCTTGAGAATATAGTCCAGTTCTACTCCCTCTGGCATACAGTATTGACAACGAAAATTGCAGCGATCAATTAAGCTAATTCGGAGGTAGTCTACCTGGTTCATCGTTTTATTTTTATTGTCTTTGAGCGATTAAAGACCATATTGAGGTAGTTTACCACTTACTACGATTTTGCTGTAATTCAAGATACCGTACCACCTCTTAAGTCAGAATTTACAGATTGTGGCATAATAAGCCGATCGCATCCACCTAGTTAGTCATCAATCGTGCAAGATACCGACTCTATCAACGACCTTGCTGCCGCTTTACAACAGCCAGCAGATATTACCTTTGAACTGCCCGATCCAGAAGATGAACTGATTCTAGAGTCAGATTTTCAACAGCAGCTCGAAATAGCTTGGCAGGTATGCGATCGCTTTGATTTGCAAACTGAAATCTGGCGGGGACGAATTTTACGGGCTATCCGCGATCGAGAAAAAATGGGTGGTGACGGACGCGGTACAGGCTTTCTGGCATGGTTAAAGGAGCGGGAAATCAGTAAAAGTCAAGCTTATTCCTGGATTCAACTGGCCAATAGTGCCGATACTCTGATCGAAGATGGTAAACTTGACCCCGGATCTGTGAATAACTTCAGCAAACGGGCATTTATCGAAACCTCCAAAGCATCCCCAGAGGTGCAACAGATGGTGAGTGAAGCCGCACAAAAAGGCGATCGGATCACCAGGCGCGAAGTACGTCAACTCAGCGACGAATGGACAGCCATGTCTTCAGATTTACTACCTCAAGAAGTTAAGGAAAAAGCAGCAGATAACACCCTTCCCCCCCGCTACATCGCCCCATTGGTGAAGGAAATGGAAAAACTGCCAGAATCGCACCAAAAATTTATCCAAAAGGAAATTGCTGCTAACCCAGATGTGGATACGCTGAAACAGGTAACTACAGAAGCGCGTAACTTGGCGAAATACCTGAAAGGAGCGGCTCAAGTCCAGGCGTTGACGCAGGAAAATGTTGATATTGAAACAGCCTTAGAAGAAGCGCAAAGAGTCGGCTGTTTGAGCATAGCTGCTGATTTGGTAAATCAAGCATCACAGATTGAACAAACGATCGCTAAACTGTACATGACTTGGAAACGGATCGGTAATTTAGCAGATCGATTATATGTAGATACTGGTGCAAGTACACCCAACTTGCGATCGCTCCTCACTTGTTTGGAACCTCTGGGTGGTGAAATTATGGAATTGCAACTTAGTGGCGCAACTGAACACACTATTCGTTTGCAAATTCAGGAGACGAGTTAGGGAATAAGCAGCAGGCTACACCTACGCAATTGCTCTTTGGTGTAAAGTTGTGCGACATAATAGCAATAGCCACCTGACTCCAGCTTTCTATGTCAACCACCATCAGTGAACCCATTGTCACTTGGGAAAAGTTACCTGATGACTTTCCTTTACTCGATGAACCTGTGGATAACATCAGTCAGCCAGCGATCGCATTTGCCCTCACTGAAAGCTTGGAACTGGCAGGGTTAATTCAGCCTCAGATACTCATCGGTACAAATTTTGGGATTTGTGCAACTGTAGATGGCAAGTTCGTGATTAAAGCCCCGGATTGGTTCTATGTCCCTTCTGTGTTAGGGACAGTTCCACCAAACCAAAACCGTCGTAGTTATACCCCAAAGCTAGAAGGAGAAGTTCCGGCGATCGTCATGGAATTTTTGTCAGAGACAGAAGGTAGTGAATACTCAATTAAAGCTAAGTACCCACCTGGTAAGTGGTACTACTATGAGCGCATTCTCCAAGTCCCCATCTATGTAATTTTTGAACCAGAGGCGGGGTGGGTGGAAGTTTATCAACTAAGTGCTTCCGGGCAATACGAACTCCAGCAACCGAATCAGGATGAACGGTATTGGATTGCTAGTATTGGGCTGTTTTTAGGAATTTGGCAGGGGGTGAAAGTAAATCGCGCTGGCTATTGGTTGCGCTGGTGGGATGAAGCTGGACAATTGCTGCTGTGGGGAGCAGAACGGTTACAACAAGAAAAGGGATTGCGATCGCGTATGGCCGCGAAGTTACGAGAATTAAACATTGATCCAGAGACAGTTTAACTTAAGGTAAGTTTGACGAACCTCTCCCTGCCTTGAATTTTAATTCAAGTATGTCCCTCTCCGACTCGGCTACGGTGTACACACATCTTTCTAAAAAACCAAAATCGTCGTAGATCCCCCTAAATCCCCCGATAAATGGGGGACTTTGAGAGCTTTTTGCCCCCTTTTTTAAGGGGGGGTTGGGGGGATCAAAAGCCTGTGGGACAACTCTAAAAGACTTGTGTGTACACCGTAACTCCGAGTCGGAGAGCAACGGTTTTGCATAGTAAAACCTTTGGTCTTTTGATTCAGCTAATTAGGCGGACACTATATTAGCCGTGAATTCACGTCTAATTAGCAGCGCAAAATGCAGTGGTGAGCGAGGAGTTATGGGGCGACGCAGTGGGCACTTGAGCAACCAGAACCACGTTACCATTAGCATCTATAACCCATCCTTGGGCTTCTACAATTTGAGTAGGTTCATTGACATAATTAATCTTCTGTGATTTTTTTTCTGTGTTTCGCTGCTTCTGAGCAACCACTCTGTTATTAATACCTTCAGCACTATTCTGACTCTCTGGCTCTAGTGTGATCCAATCTGCCAGCACCGCATCATCAGCTATCAATGGCTTCGTGGGATCTGATATTAATCCTCCACGCCCAGTTGCAATAAATGAACTCCTTCCTATTTTTCCACCAGAATTACAATCAGCAGCAATTTGCTGCGAAGCATCAACCAGATTTACAGGCAATTCTACTAATCCTTTACTGGGGTCAGCATCGGGTGAGTTGATTTGTACAGTGCCATTTAATGAAGGGTTCTGCTGAGAAAATGCGGTGATGTCACTTGTTGGCAGCCTACTTGGGTCTAGTGGCTTTTTAGGGTTCAACAGCCTTTTTAGGTCTGCACGGGTGCGGGGGATAAAACCAAAGATGTTCTTAGCGGTGATTGTGATTTTACCACCTGAGCCAGAGAAGGCATTGGCGGTGATATCGTTATTTCCGAAGGGAGTAGCGACAAGAAAGCCATTAGGTGCATTGATGGTGATATTACCGCCATCTCCATCACCCCCAGCGTTAGTGGTTATTTTACTTTTGCGGCGCATCAGTAACAAGTCCCGCACCTCTAACGCAATATTCCCCCCCTGACCTGACTCACTATTAGATGTGAGTGTTCCTTCGTCGAGCAGGATGGAGTCAGCGGTTATATTGAGTTCGCCTGCTAGACCTAAATTAGGTACACCACCTTGATAGTTGACACCCTTTCTAGCTTGGCTGCTTACAGTTATTGCAGCTCCATCTTTGATAATTAATTGCTCTGTCGTTAGCGTCAAGTTGCCCCCATCTCCAGTCGCTTCAGTGCCAGCAAACAAGCCGCTGAGTTTAGAACCATTTGGTGAGGTTCCACTTAGTTCTATAGTTTCGGAGGCATTGACTGTCAAATTTCCCCCATATCCTGTGGCTGGGATGAGTTGATTTAGATTAGTTAGGAATATTCCGGAAGACTCTACTGATACCCCTGCTCCTCCCTGAATACTCAACCTTCTAGTGTTTATCGTTATGTCACCAGCATTTCCACTACCATAAGTTGCGCTAAACAATCCGCTGGGTCGTAAATCAGTACCGTCTTGTAAGGGTGGATCAATTATGGTGCCGCCGATCAGTTCTACCGAATTTGAGGCATTTACGATTAATTGACCCGGCAAACCCGAACCAAGATTATACATTAATACTTGTGATCCATCCCTGACAATTAACTTCCCGGTAGTGATCTTTATATTTCCAGCGTTTCCAGTAGAGTAAGTCCCAGTTGACAATATTGCATTGCCGCCGAGTTCTACAGACTCGGCGGCAGTAACTATCAAATTGCCTCCTGGTTGTGCTCCTAAAGTATCAGAAAATATCTGTGAGTCGTCATTGAGTAGCACACGCCTACTCTGTATTTGGATATTACCGCCGCCCTCGCCACTAGTATCTATATTAGATGTATATATGCTAGAACCATCAGTTCGCTGCATGAGTTGAATGTTCTGGAAATTATGAACACCTTCATACCCTAAACTCCAGCCTTGGTTTGTTGAATTCAGACTAACTAGACTATTGCTAGCGACACTTCCTAGCTCAATTCGTCCCGACTCTACTGTTAAATTTCCTCCCTCTAGGATTACATCACCACCTATAAGTGCCAAGGTTTTGCCTTGCTGCACCTGTAGACCAACAGGTTGCCCTAAATTATTAGTTGTTTTGCCATCTAAACTGGGTGCTTGGGATTGATTGCGGATGGTAGCAGCAGTTGCTCCAAATTGTAAACCAATGGGAACACTTACTTTTAGTAGGGGTATGGTTTGAGGATCTGTGGCACTAAACTTAATACCGTCTGCAAAATTCAGATTACTGGCCGTACTTGCAACAAATGAGCCGGCGATGTCTAGAGACGCATTGGAACCAAAAATAATCCCATTGGGATTAATCAAAAACAGGTTGGCTGTGCCGTTAGCTTTAAGAATGCCATCAATATTAGAAATAGATTTGCCTGTTACCCGACTTATAATATTTTGAATTTTTGCCCCATCATTGTTAAAGTAAGCTGTACTTCCAGTCGATACAGAAAACTGTTCAAAGCTGTGGAACAGATTTGTGCCACGAATTGCCCCACCATCAATTTGGTCAGTAGGCTGACCATTGATTAGCTTGGGCGTAACAACTGAATTTTCCGATCCCAAAGTGTCATCTTTGATAATTTGGGCTAAGGCATAACTCCCAGGGAAAGTGAACGCTCCCGTTATTCCTAAAGCACTCACTAATCCTAACTTCCAGTACAAAATATTTTGATTTTGAGCCATTATTATATAATTCGCACGAAAAAAACAATAGTTTAGTAAATTACTGCTCATTACTAATTAGGATAATGATCCTGTGAGATGATCTATACAGCCTAAATAAGTGAGTATAAAAATTGGTATTTTTATACTCACTTGGATGAGGTTCTTAGCTACTGTGTAAAGACTACATCCTTCAGCAAAAGCAGCCTTTAAGACTTTGGTTTGTAGGGCAAGGGATACACAATGATTTTGTCACTAGCACTAATTCCTGTCCTGGTCTTCCTGAAATTTCTGTCAAAAATTTATTGGCTTGTTTATTATCAATAGCATTACTATCTTGAACTTTATTTAGATTGATACTGCACTGAAACTGAATTTTAAGAACTTTGTCTCCTGATATAGAATGCTTTTCGAGTACCTTGTGGAAGTTAGAATTCTCCAGTATCTCAGTTATTTCCCGCTGAATCTCGTCTTGTACCTGCTGTAATATTTGAGCATCTATAGTTGACTGTACTGTTTGAGATTCCATGAATTTTGCTCTCTTTGCAGATTGGTAAATGTGTGAACTTATCTTGTAATGTACTAAATTAACCTGACTTCAATTAGTACACTTTGGCAACAAAGGAATCAAGGATATATAGTCTAGAGTGTCACGAAAGCATTAGGTTTCTAACGCTCTTGCGAACTCCCATAACTATGACATCAGCTTGGCTAGTAATAATTACGCATTGTGTAACAAAACTTCATATATTTCTGTTACATTTCCTTAAAGGATTGATGAATCTGGCTACTGACCGTTAATCACTCAAGAAGATTGAGTGATTGATACCTCCTCAACTCTCACACTCTGCTTACGGTTTGGATAAGCCTACGGCTTAAAGCGTTACTATTAACTGTTTCATCTTTCTCATCCCGCCAGAAAATCAAATATGTTTTTTGTATGGGTGTTGAGGATGATGAAATGCGCGATCGCATTCCTGCGTAACGCTACGCAAACGGCGGGCTACGCGATCGCACTAACAGCTTAGTTTAATACAAAGAGCGATCGCTTGGATGAAAGTCATTGTAAAGAAATGATACCTTTCCTGCGTAACGCTACGCAAACGGCGGGCTACCCGATCGCACTAACAGCTTAGTTTAATACAAAGAGCGATCGCTTGGATGAAGGTCATTGTAAAGAAATGATACATTTCCTGCGTAACGCTACGCAAACGGCGGGCTACCCGATCGCACTAACAGCTTAGTTTAATACAAAGAGCGATCGCTTGGATGAAAGTCATTGTAAAGAAATGATACGTTTCCTGCGGAACTCTAGGCGAAGGTGGGCTACGCGATCGCACTGACAGCTTTAGTACAAGAAGCGATTGCACATCACTTTTAGGCGATACTATAATCTGCAAAGTGCAAATATCTCTTATTCTCAACTTTTGCAGCATCTATAATTAATCTTGCCCCCTGAAAGTTCGTTACCATGTCGGAAGAAGATATCCGTGCCGCCAGGCTAGAGAAAGTAGAACAACTTAAGCAGTTAGGAACTAACCCCTATGCCTATCGTTGGGAATCTACCCATCATGCAGCGCAGTTGCAAGAAAGATTTGCCGATTTACCCAGTGGTGAAGAAGTTGATTTAGAAGTTGCTATAGCCGGACGCATTATGGCGCGTCGCGTTTTCGGTAAATTGGCTTTCTTCACCTTGCAAGATGAAACCGGCACAATTCAGCTTTATTTAGATAAAAATCGCATCCAAGAAGGCATGGCAGATATTGATGCTGATGCCTTCAATCACCTGAAGCAACTTACAGATGCGGGTGACATCCTGGGAGCCAAAGGCACTATTAAACGGACTGAAAAGGGCGAGTTATCTGTTTACGTTAAACAATATACTATCCTCACTAAATCCCTGTTGCCTCTACCCGACAAGTGGCATGGATTAACGGATGTTGCCAAGCGCTACCGTCAGCGTTACGTTGACTTGATTGTTAACCCGGAAGTGCGGCAAACTTTTCGCCGTCGCGCTCAAATTACTGCCGGTATTCGTCGCTATTTAGAACAACGGGATTTTCTAGAAATTGAAACGCCTGTTTTGCAAAGTGAAGTTGGGGGTGCAGATGCACGTCCATTTATCACCTACCACAACACCTTAGAAATGGAATTGTATCTGCGAATTGCCACAGAACTCCATCTTAAGCGGTTGATTGTGGGTGGTTTTGAAAAGGTGTTTGAATTGGGGCGAGTTTTCCGCAATGAGGGAATTTCAACTCGCCATAATCCCGAATTTACGACGATTGAACTTTACCAAGCCTACGCCGACTACAACGATATGATGGCGCTGACTGAAGGGATTATTACCACTGTCGCCCAAGAGGTACTCGGTACATTGCAAATCACCTACCAAGGGGAACCTATCGATTTAACACCACCTTGGCGGCGGGTGACAATGCACGATTTAGTTAAAGAATTTACGGAATTAGATTTCAATTCGTTCCAAACTTTAGAAGAAGCAAAAACAGCAAGTAAAAATGCAGGTATTCCTGGTATAGATGAAGCCCAATCAATTGGTAAGTTACTAAATTTAGCCTTTGAAGAGAAGGTAGAGGCCAATTTAATTCAACCTACCTTTGTAATTGATTACCCTGTAGAAATTTCGCCCCTAGCAAAACCGCACCGTTCTCAACCTGGTTTGGTGGAAAGATTTGAGTTATTTATTGTCGGGCGAGAAACTGGCAACAGCTTCTCAGAACTTACCGATCCCATCGAGCAAAGAGAACGCTTAGAAGCCCAAGCTGAAAGAAAAGCTGCTGGCGACTTAGAAGCCCAAGGTGTAGATGAAGACTTTTTGACAGCCCTTGAATACGGTATGCCACCTACTGGTGGTTTAGGGATTGGGATTGATCGGTTGGTAATGTTATTAACTGATTGTGCCAGTATTCGGGATGCGATCGCCTTTCCGTTACTCAAGCCTGAAGGCAGCGTTATTAAGCAATTTAGCTATGATCCAAAAACTCAAACACTGACTATTGAATTTGATAGTGGAAGTGTTTACGAGTATTTCAAAGTACCTCTTAGTGTCAAGGAAGACTTAGACAATGCACCATCTAAAGGTCAATATTTTAACAAGTTTATTAAAGGGAAATTTAAGTTTGAACAATTGAGTTGAGATAGTAAGTGCTATCAACAGTATGGTGCGTTATGGCTTTGCCTAACGTACCATTTTTATTGCTGAAGCTGCACTCCCATAATCTATTGATATTCCTTATATTTAAGTCCCGTTAATAATAACTCTGGAAAATAACTATAATCTAAAATCGGGTTTCATACTCAACTAAGAATTGATTTTCATCCCCCAAATTAGTTGAGCCTCGCATCAAAATTTCGTCGTTGAGTCGATAGAGGACATTGTAACGCAAAGACTCATCTGTAGCTAAAGCCCGCGATAAAGAGGCAGATAAATTTCTATTAATATTAAACACACCCTCAGCTGATAAATTCAGAATTGAAGCTCTTGCTGTTTCATTAGTAGCAGGAGTGGGAAATATCCGAAATTCGCTGAAACCAACAGCCTGTCCGATCGCAGTAATAGTTCCTTGTAAACCACCTAAAATGGTAGAGCTAGCGAAATTAGTCAACCCTTGTGTTGCATTTGTTTGACCAAAAGAATTCAGAATCGAGCCACCCAGCAGAGCAACTATTTCTCCCTTACTACGGCTCGGTTGACTCGTCAGTTCCAGATTTTCGCCCAATTCACTAGCTGGCCCGTTAACTCTTGCTTGAACACGAACGGTACGTAAAGTACCAAAGTTAGTAGCAGAAACATCGCTGACTTCAGCAGACAATGGTGATTCCAAAATTTGACTATTTCTTGCCGATGCTTCCGGTACAATTGCGGTAAGTCGAACATCCAAAGTAGGGTCAAGTCCTTGACTTGGAATAAACCGCGCAGTTTGTTCGTAGCCCCGTGCCAAGGCAAACTCAGTGGAAAATATACTAAGTCGTCCTCCTGTTAGACGAATCACTCCTTCAGGGAGGGGCTTGGCTAAAGTACCATTGATCGTCAGGTCGCCTTTCGCCTCAAAGTTCAGTATGGGCTGACTCAATGCGGCTCCTCCTGGGACAAAGCTCAGTAGGGACTCAGTAGTAACACGAATATCGTCGTCTAGAATCAACTTTAAATCTGCAAACTCTATAGGTAAATTGGGTGGAGTTACTGCGCTAGTGCTACTTTCTGGTGTGGTCACTGGGCTAACGCTACTCTCTGCTGTAGGTATGTCAACCTCTTCTCTATTGATGACGTTAGTGTTAGCTTCTGTTGTGGCTGCTGATTTTGCCTTATCAGTAGAGTTTCCAATGATCACCTGACCATCACTTAGCTGAATCTCTCCACCAATTACAGGTTTTAGCGCTGTTCCGCGAATGACAACATCGCCACTGACACCGCCTTCATACAATTCTGCAAGCTTAAAATCCAGTTTGTCTGCTATTGATACTGTGAGGGGATTCGCTGCGGCTTGTTGTGGCTCAAAAATTGGGAGGATACCTGATGCACTTATTTGCCCTTTATTGTACGTGCCTTCGATACCTTGGACACTCAGTGTATTGCCATTAAATAGCGCTGTCCCTGTGACATTTGTTAGGGGTTCAGCTAAGGCTTGAGCGCGAAAAGTTGCATTATTAAGTGTGGCGTTTCCGTTAATAATTGGTTCGTTTAAAGTACCTTGAACATTTAAATCCACTTGTCCTTGACCGTCTACCCAAGTGACTTGATTGTTGGTAAACAGGTTTAACAGTGCCAATCCTTCATTATTAACTTTGGCGTTGATGCTGATTTGATTGCTATCTGGTTCCACTGCGGCAAAAGGTAACGGAGCTGGTACGCTACCTGTAATTGCAACTGGCTGTGTTCCTGTCACTAGTAAGGTGCCATCAAAATTCAAACGAGCTTTGTTGTAATCAAAGTTCGCCTGTCCTGTTTGCACAGGTTGCTTGTTGAGAGTCGCATCCGCCAGCGTCACTTTCCCTTGAACTCTAGGATCTTGTAAACTACCTCCTAAGGTGGCATCAGCATTTACCTTACCAGTAATATCTATGGGGTATTTTTCGATAAAAGGCTCTAAAAGTGATAGAGGTAGACTTGCTACATTCAACTTTCCAGATAGTTGCTCAGTTCCCAACTGTCCTGAAAAAGCTACTAATCCTTGATTTATCCCAACACTCAACGGCGAAAGCGTGACGATCCCATCGGCAAAATTGCCTTGAGCAACGACTTGATTAATGGAGTATTCACCCCATTGCCAGTTAGCACCTTGAAAATTAAAGCCGACATTCAACCCAGATTTTAACGAGCCATTAGCTGTAATTGCTCCGCTCAAAGCACCAGTTAATTCTGCAAGGGTGGGCAAAGATGGGGCTTCTTTTCTCTCTTCTTGCTGTTGTTTTGCAATCGCTGCTGCAATATTAGAGAAATATGCTAACTGTGTTTTTAAATCTGCATTGGGCAAACTGATAGACTCAGTGTTAAGTACTTCTGCTCCAGCTAACTTCGGAGGCTGCAACCCGGTACTAAGGTCTTGAAAATCGAAGATATTGAACGCTTGTAAAAGTCTCTCGATTTTAGTTTGCTCTAAATTAGCTTGAAATTGAAATTGCGGGTCATTCCCTGTTTGCACATTTCCACTCAGGGCGATATTGCTGTCTGCAATCCGCAATTGACCATTAGCCAAGCTAGCAGCACCATCAGCATAATTGATGCTGCCACGAAATTCATCTGCAGCAACTCTGGCAACACGAGGCTGCGCGATCGCAATGTCTCCCGTAACTGCATAATTATTTAGATTGACAACTAAATTTCCCGATAATTGCCCCGCCAAAGGTTTCAACTGATTGTTAGGTAAAAAGCCGCCAACAAGAGCTATGGGAAACTGTTGGGCGTTGATGAGCAAGTTATCTCCCTCAGTTCTACCCGTTGTAACTGCCTCATCCCGCCGAACTAAAAATGAAGTTGGGCGATAATCTGCACCCAGGTTAAGTGCAATCCTGTCTCGCTTCCCGGCTAATCGCAGACTTGCCCCCTGTCCCCCTTGAAATTTCACGTTTCCAGTTAAAACTGGGTCAAACGCCAAGTCACTGACATTGAAATTTCGCAGCCAGATATTGCCAATAGCTTGCGGAACATCTGGAGTGCCTGCAACTTGTCCCTTAAAATCAAGTAGCCCCCCTAACGCCACATCACCAGGAACTTGAAAGCCTGTATTTTTTAAGTTGAAATTCTGCGCCAGTACATTTAAATTAAATCCGGCAATTTGGGGTGCGCCATTTGGTGGAGACTGAATAGCGATCGCACCATTAGCACTCAATCCTGGGGTACTTGCGTTTTCAACGATAATCTGCTGTCCATTCCACTGAAATTGGGCGGTAAGCGGTTTTGCCAGCAGTGCTACCCCTTGGGACAGGCGGATTTGTCCGGCGGCGCGAATATCTGCAAGCTGGAAAGATTGCGTTGTGCCTGCTAACTGAATATTGCTATTGAGCCGTCCTCGTAGTTGTGGTGAAAAACGGTTTACTTGAATTTGGGAAGCGTTGACAACTCCTTGCCAGCGTTGTTGTGCAACCTGACCTTTAGCTCTAATTGTCCCGCCTGCCACATTCACAACTGCATCAGGGAAAAGGATATTCTCTCCTTGTTGAGCAACAACAACTCTTGCTGTAGTGGGATAGGTGGCGCTAGGCGCTTGCACCCGCGCTACTGTTTGCAGATTGCTCAGAGTGCCGGAAATCTTGGCATTTGCCGATACATTCCCAATGGTGATGGCGGGTGAGGATTTGTACGCTTTAGCGATCGCATCTCCTGGTAAATTTTTGGCTTGCACATTAAATGATACCCTACCTTCTGGTGCAAGCTGAAGTTGACCGTTGGCTGTAACTTGCCCTCCCACCTCTGGATTTGCCAGAACGCGCTCAACATTTACATTTAAGGGTTTATCCAGTGAGCCAGAAATTTTAGCGTTCGCAGATATACCACCAATATTAATTGGAGTTGAAATATTATAACCTTGAGCGATCGCATTTCCTGGTAAACCTTGAGCTTGAATGTCTACGCCTACTTGCCCTTGGGGAGCCAGTTGAATTTGACCACTGGCTGTAATTTGCCCCCCTATTGGCGGCGTTACCTGAACACTGGTAATATCAAGTTTCAACGGTTGTTTGCCAAGTGAGCCAGAAACTTGGGCTTTTGCTGAAATATTTCCAACTGCGATCGGAGGAGTAAAGCCGTAGCTAAGTGCCAGTACATCCCCTGATATACCCTCAGCTTCCACATTAAATATTACATTGCTTTTTGCGCCCAGTTTAGCTTGACCTTTACCTGTAATTTCACCGCCTGCTGTTGGCACTAATTTCAAATTAGAAACGTCAATTTGAGATGCAGTTTCAGATACATTCAAACGAAAGTCAGTGTTGATGGTTTTGAATTCAACGCGGTCAACTTGAATAGGTTTTGTGCTACTTGCGGTACCACTAAGGACTGGCTGCTTAAGTGGGCCTAGTACTTTAATATTTGCTTGAATTTCGCCACTAGCTGCCACGGGTGAATTCACATTCAGCGTATCTAAAATATTTTTCGCACTAACTGGTTTTATCTGAGCAGAAATATTAAAACCTGTTTGAGTATTAATTGTTCCATTTGCCAGAATGGGAACTTTGCCAATATTCGTACTCAGATTTTCTAAAGCAACTGTCTGACCCTGAAATATAAATCTTCCATTAAAATTAGAAACTTGCTGAGGAATATTTTGAATTTTAGCAGTTATTTGATTAGCGATCGCAGTTCCCGTAACGGCTATTTCTGACAGATTTGGTGGAATCTGAACCCCTAAGTCAGCATCTAAGCGCCCTGCTTGCAAGGCAATTGGTAACTGAATTAATCGACTGATATCAGACGCTTGTAAATTTTGTGTTTGAAGCTTCAGGCTAGTTTGCTGAGTTTTTAATTGTGTCTCACCAGCGATTTTAACCGCGCCTCCTCTGGGGAGTTGACCATTCATGTCATAACCAATCCTTTGGTTTTGATCTGAAAATCTGGCAACACCATTGACTTGAGTTAATATTACTGAGCCTTTCGGTTTAGTTGGTGCGGACGCTGACAACAACTCCACATTTCCATCTTGAATTTGAAGTGTTTGCAATTCAGTTTGAATAGCACCTTTTCCTTCTCCAGCCTTAACTTCAGCAGTAACCCAACGACCATCTTGATCTTGTTGAATGTAGACATTGGGCTGAACTAATGTGACATTTAATGCCAGTTTTCGCGTTAAGAGCAACTCCAAGGGCGAAAACTGCACATCCAAGGCTTTTGCTACAACCTGGTCTGAATCAGTGGGAGTTGCTGGTATCGATAGAGAGCTAAATCTCAGACTAGAGAGCGAAAAACGTTCAACTTTCCCTACTTTTACTGGACGCCCAAGTAATTGCTGGAGATTTTGCTGTACTAACGGTGCTAAATCTTTATATACATAACTTCTAGCCCACCAAGCACCAACTATAATTCCAACCAGCAAAACCCCACCCAGACCCAAACTGGTACGTCCTAAAAGAAGAAGCCACAGACGACGATTAGATGGTTTATGATTATTTTCTGAATTTGGAGAATGCGTCATTATCCTTACCAGTACTTTTATCTGGGTGAGCAAAAAGACAGATTAGCCGTAGTTGTCTCAGCCGATTACAAGCTATGGCTTCACAATATATGTCGAGTAATAAATTGTTACCCGACATGAATTTTTTCGCCTTTCAATTTGAAAATTTCATCTAGACTATAATGCTTGATTAAGTAGAGCAGCGTGAATAATTCAATGTTTGTAGTAAGGACTTTAGTCCTAATTTGAGGGCTGAAGCCCTCTCTACGAGACGCTACGCGAACACTACGAACTCATCTTAAGATTTTTACATTACTTAATCTACTTTGATTTATTCTCACCTACTTACTTAGCACTTTCTATATTTCTGCTTTACCTTTTAAAATTCTCTGGTCGTCCAAATAATTATTTGATAAACTTCATCTCCTTATATATTGTGGTTTTTTTTTACTGCATATGTATTGCCAAAGGAACTAAGTTTTGTAAAAAAATTAATATCTTTAGATAGATTTTATAAATTTAGATTAAGTATTTTTGATTCAAATTTTAAACAATACAATTTAATATTGAATTACTCTATGTGTACTCTTGTATATACAACCCTGGCTAGAAAACTCAACCTTATAGAATATTACCTAGTATAGATGTTATTTAGCTTAGTGGGCTTTACACATACACATATAGCTGTGAAAGGCTTAATTTAATTAGATAAGTAGGGCAACTTCTAAGAGTTGAAACCTCGGAATATAATTGTATTGAGTCATTTAATTTTGGACTAAACTAATTAGTCTTACAAACCTTCCTCAACTAAACAATCCCATGAAATAGACGTAATAATTTTATCTACACCATTTCAAATTCCAACTGATGACTCTTGACAAAATCATGAGTGAAATGATCTACCACATTCGTATCAGCAAGTTCCAAATTATAAAAATCTATAGTCTCATGGTCAAAATATGGCCCAGCGTGCCAAGTACCCTCATGTAACTTGATAAAACAATTTCCTGGAATGCGGAAAGCAGCAATTTCCTCTAATGCTGGTTCATTCAGATCATTATTAGGAGGACAAACCGCCATTAACCAATCCTTTCCTTCCAAAGCACCCAAACATTGAGTGCAGTGTACATGGCGAGTAATTGTGTTGAACTTCCGCCCTCTTTTATCCAACCGCATAATATAAAATCGCGGGATTCCATTTTGCAGGTTTAATTTCGCATCTTCCGCATCGTAAGCTTTGCCATCAAGACTTGCACAAATCACCTGTCCGTAACGTCGGAAGTTTTCAGAAGTTACCCATTGTGTCTGCAATTGTTGCACTGTTTGTAATGTGCTCATATCAAATTTTTTTTGATGCCAAAAAATAACCTACCTCAGCTAGCTAGATAACTACGTACTTGTTCCTTTTGGCGTCGTAGGAGACTGAGAGCTTTTTGTTCTATTTGTCTGACTCGTTCTCGACTAATACCCATGCGATCGCCAATCTGTGCTAAAGATAGTTCATATCCATCACTCAGACCAAAGCGCAAGGTTAATATTTCTCGCTGCTGGGGAGACAGTTTTGCCAATAAGTCTTGCAAGTCTTGATGAAGAGATTCTTCAACAGCGTAATCTTCGGGAGAAGGGCCATCATCCTCCAATATGTCCTGCAATTCTGTATCTTGTTGTTCACCAACTCGCGCCTCTAGGGAGAAGGGTTGACGAGCCAAGTATAAACACTCTCGAACCTGGATAGGTGTCAAAGATAAGGCGTTGGCAATTTCCGCAGTATTGGGAACCCGACCTAGCTGTTGAGATAATTCTCGCTGCACCCGCTTAATTTTGTTCAGTTTCTCAAATACGTGGATAGGTAAACGAATTGTACGTCCTTGTTGAGCGATCGCTCGTGTGATTCCTTGACGAATCCACCAGTAAGCGTAAGTTGAAAACTTATAACCAAGAGCGGGATCAAATTTATCTACTCCTCGCTCTAAACCCAAAGTACCCTCTTGAATCAAATCCATAAATTCCAGGTTGCGGTGCTGGTATTTCTTCGCCACAGCTACCACTAACCGGAGATTAGCCTGAATCATTTTCTGCTTGGCTTGATGTCCTAAATGTAGCTGTTGCTCTAGCACTTCAACACTTAACTCCACCTGATCTGCCAATTCTTGCAGTGTAGGTTGGTGCTTTAATTTCTCAGCCAATTCTTCCTTAGCCGCGAGTAAATTCATCATCTGCTGCACTTGTTGAGCAAAAATAACCTCTTGATCTCGATTCAACAAATCTACACGCCCGATCTCTTGCAGATAACTACGCACAATATCATCTGTAGCTCGAGGTTTTTTATCTGCGGCTAAAGTTTTTTTCTTCGTTTTTTGAACTTCGGTAGGTGGAGATGTTAAATTGCTCATGGTTATTTGCTCCTCTGTAACCTCATGAATTTATTGGTATCAAGTCTAGATATTGAGACTCATAGCCATTTCAGACTGCCAATACTGATGAATTCTTGCCTAATATACATTACAAGCTAATTGTTGGAGATAATAAACCCAAAATCAACCCACCCACTAATACTAACATTATCACCACTGATAAATCAATTACCCAAAGTATCATTAGCATATCATTTGAATTAATTAAACTCGTTTATTATTGATTTTTGCATATCTTAAAAGATAATCATGTCTATCTTATAGAAAAAACTAAAAACTTGCACGATCACATATTTAATTACGAAAAAAATCCTTAACAGTAAACCTAAATATAATTCCCAATGATCAGATAGCTTGTAAATCTGTTTTTTGTAATCTATCCTCCTTAAGAGTCTGGTTAAATTTAATTTTTGCTAAATGAAGAATTAAATAGATCATAAAAGTGTCCATTTTGTGCATTGGATTTTTTGTTAGATAATCCAATCATCTGCTTAATAAAAGCTATCATAGTTTTCTAACTGTATTTTAATAAAAAAATGGCGGTATAATTCTCTAACTTTCTTTTGAAAACAAAAATATTCAAGCTATATTTCCAGTCATTTGCCTGTTGGGAAGCCACTAGATTTTTTGTTGTAGAATTCCCCACTAGCTATTACACAAAACACATTCAAGTTACATATACAGGCACGTAACATAAACTTTAAAGAGATTCAGGATCACAAAGACGCGGATATCTGTGACAATTGCGCTTGTTCCATACTGGACGCAGACATCTGCATTGGTGCGGTATTATGAATGTAATTACTGCTAGTGACATTCTTTCGACTAAAAGTGGTAACAGTGGTCACATTAACATCAAGGGCAATACTTGGCAATACAGCAACACCCTCGATCGCCACTAAATATCGTATTGAAGCGAAAAGATTTACATTTACAGGTGGTTAGTTGAGCGTTATGCAGCATAACTAATACCATTCCACAAAATACTAACGACAGATCAGTAGTCGGACAGAATTAATTACACAATTAGGATTTACGCAAAACTACACGCGCTCTGGGGCAATTCATGAATTGCCCTTAAGAAGAAAATCATTCTTTTCGGCTATTTTCGGCTATTGTTTGCGTAAGTGCTTACAATGTCATTGTGCTAAAGGTAGCTATGCCCAAAGGGGTATTATTGCGGGATCTGGATCAACTTTAAGAGGCTACCTAGATCAAAATTTAGTAACTGTTACACTAATACCAGAATCCAGTTTAGGAACCTTAAAATATTCAATTGGCTCACTACTTTGAGAACTTTGGGTATTTGTTGGCTTCTGACATTGCTTAAAAAAAGCGCCTGGGTTATTGATGATCTCAAGCGGGTTAATGTTTTTGCATCCTCCCTCCTGGACTGCCGAAAGGGATTCAGCAGCTTGTTTTCGATTATTAGTTTGTCCAACAAAATTACTCCATGTAGTGGTAATCGTAGCTGGTTCCGTCAACAAAACTTCAGCCTGATTGCGTAGGCGTAGCCCGTCGTAGACATCGCCTGTTGGAATGGGAATATTCTCTTGGTTGGCATAAGCACTTTGTGTGACTGCGAGTGCGCTAATCACAACGACTAAGGCGATGAAGTAAGATTTCATAATCAACTCTCTTGAGATTACCAGTTTAATAATTACAATTGGCTAGATACAGAAATCGGAAAATAGGAGACTAGTGTAAGGACTTCAGGCTAACACAGGTGGTAAGAAGTATCCCTAAACTTCATTAAAATCACCCTAAGGGGATGTTTAAAAAGTATTTGGCTGGGATTTTAGGCACTTATTGATTCCCCCTAGCCTTAAAAAGGCTACGGTGTACACACAAGTCATTGAGTCACAGACTCAATGAATGCATTCCCAGGCGGAACCTGGGAACGAGAAATTAACCATTAAAAACTGGAGGCAGAGTTTCACTACGTTCAACCCAACCTACAATGCTACTGACTTTTAATTCTTGACTTCTGACGATCGCCATAATTGTAGATAGAGGCACTTCGGCAAAGTATTGTTGCTGAAATTGTTCTTCTTGGATAGCAGCTAAAAATTGGGAAATAGCTTCATCAGCATGGTTTTCTGAGTTATTAATTGCATCCCAACTAATTTGTAAATAGCGGTCTTGTAATTTAACTGTGAATCCCAAATATTTTAAAGCTTTGATTCCCCAAAATAAAGTTTGATCCCTTATCCCAAGTTTCTCTAAAAGTTGGACGCGGGTAACTGGCTGATTTGTTCGACTGAGATATTTGGCAATTCCGACAAGAGTTAACCAAATTTGATTAGGTGGTTGCTGGTTGGGTTTAGACCAAGCGATCGCTAGTTGTTGATTATTGTAGAGCGAACGTCTTAACCATGCACGTAAATCATCCCAGTTTGTGGGACAATCTTCGAGAATCAGTGCTGAGTTATGAGTTTTGAATTCTGAAGATTTCGGATTACTAAGATTACGCCAGTCTAAAATAAAATCTAGATTATTTGTGCTGGTAAATTCAGCAGCATTTGCACAGGGACGCACTGCCAATAACCTCACCTCATAATGAGGTTTTATCCCTTTATTTGTATCTGCGTAAGAATTGTAATCAAGTTCCACAATCACATCACAACGACTTTGGGGAACTTCATCCCGGTAGTGTCCCCACCAAATACCTGGAAAGCCGACTTTTGAAGAGTCATCCCGAATTTTGAACTCTGTTTTGATATATTTAACTTCTTTTCCTTTAGAGTCTCGAATATTGCGATTCCAAGTATTTTCAAACCAGCAGTTTTGAATCAGCAATTTCGGCACAGGATTACCCATTCCACAAGGTTCTAACAATTTCAGTTCTAAAAATAATTCTTTCCCTAAGTCTGCGACTGTTAATGTTAAGTCTGCTTGCAGAGTTGGCGTTAGAGTTGTACCACCTAAAGATTGCCGCAATTGCTGATTAATCGCTGCTGTAAATAAAGGAATATTCTCAATCGGCAAACTCAAACCTGCTGCAAAGGGATGTCCGCCAAAGCGATGCAACAAATGTGCTTGGTCTTTCACCAGTTGGTATAAATCGACAGAATTTACAGAACGGGCAGAACCACGGGCTAGGGATGGGGGAGTAGGGAGTAGGGAGTAGGGAGTAGGGGTAGAATCTTCCCTATTCCCCATTCCCCATTCCCTACTCCCCAGTCCTTCTGTACTTAACAAAATCGTCGGGCGACCTGTTTCTTGTGCGACTTGTCCAGCAACTAAGCCCAGTACACCTGCTGGCCATTGGGCATCTTCTAGGACTATGACGCTGGTAGTTGATAAGTCTAATTGGGTGAGTTTTTGTGTTACTTGCGCTTGCACATCTTTTTGCAAAGATTTGCGGCGGGCGTTAGCAAGTTCTGTAACTTCGGCTAATTCGTTACAACGTTTGGCATCCCGACTAGTTAATAATTCGACGCAGAAACTAGCATCACCTTGGATACGACTGACGGCGTTAATTCTTGGCCCCAAACCAAAGGAAATATCTGTGGGGCGATCGCCACTTTTCTGGCATAATTCTAATAATCGCCCGACTCCCGGACGGCGACGGGCTGCGGCTGGCTGTTTAAAATCTTCTTGCAGTCGTTGAATTCCCACCTGCGCCAAATAGCGACAATCTCCACTTAGCTGCACCAAGTCGGCAATTAATCCTACTGCCACTAAATCTAATAAATCCTCTAACGGGTGTTGCGGTACATTGGGCATTTTTTGATAAAGGGCTTCTACCAACTTATAAGCTACCGCCACTCCAGAAAGATGAAACAGCTGATGTTCCCTTGGCAAATAGCGGGGGTTAATAATTGCTGCGACGGGTGGGCGTTCTGCGGGTAATGTGTGATGATCTGTAACTATTACATCTATACCCAGTTGTTTTGCATAAACAATTTCATCAATGTTTGTGCTGCCCGTGTCGCAAGTAACTATTAATTTACAACCTTGTTTTGCTAAATTATCAATTCCTTGATTATTGAGTCCGTGGGATTCTTTAAGACGATTGGGAATGTAGTAAATTAACTGGGTATTTTGGACAAAGAATTCTCCTAACCCATCCCAAAGTACAGAGGTGGCGGTAATCCCATCGGCATCGAAATCTCCCCAAATAGCAATTTTTTCTTTGTTATTATATACCTGTTGCAACCGGGCGATCGCGAGGTGCATTTCTTGGCCAAACTCAAACGGACTCGCTGGTTGATAAGTTTTATGGTTGACAAAAGCTGCTAATTGTTGATTATCTTTAATTCCTCGTTGCCACAACAATTGTGCTGCATACAGTCCACTTGATGCAGGTGTATACTGTTTCACTGCTTGAATGAACTTCTCCGGGGGTTGTTCAGTTGTTGCAATAGTCCACTGCTGTTTTTCTGGCATACAAAGAAAGTTAGGAGTAAGAAGTTAAAAATCGATAACTAAAAATGTTTATTTTCGCTATCTATTAGTCAGCTTTTGCCATAACCCTGCAACTTGTTTTATTAGATATTTCGTGAAATTGTAGCACTTCTAGAAACTTGTGCTAGCTAACTATCCCACAGCATCCATAACTGGATGGAAGTAGAAGGCGAACCCTAATACTGTATAGGCAGCTAATAACAAAGTACCTTCGAGCCAATTGGACTTACCATCGGAACTAATACTGTTTGCAATCAACACCGACACAACCACAGCTACTAATTCAAAGGGTTTGAAATCCAAATCCATTGGTTGACCTAATATCCGCCCTGCTATAACTAACACTGGCGCAACAAATAGGGCAATCTGCATACTTGATCCCACAGCTACCGAAACCGAAAGATCCATCTTATCTTTCATCGCCACGGTGACTGCTGTGGCGTGTTCAGCCGCATTACCAACGATGGGAACCAAAATCACCCCTGTAAACAGCGCTGTCAAACCTAACTGAGATGTGGCTACTTCTAAAGAATCAACTAGCATTTCTGACTCAATTGCCACTAGCAAGGTACATATTAGCAGCACGCCAACCCACAACGCCATATTTGGTTTAGCATGAGGGGTTTCCTCTGCTTCTGTCTCCGCTACACCCACATCATATAGATAGGAGTGGGTTTTCATTGAAAATAGCAGCGTTAGGGCATAAACCAGAATTAATACTACAGCAACGGCAATAGAAAGATTTTGCAGCGTTTCTTCATTAATTCCTTGAGAAGTGTAATTCATCGCCGTTGGCATCAGAATAGCAATCACTGCCAAATTCATCGAAGCAGCATTCACCCGCGCCACAATTGGCTGAAATGTCTGTTCTTTGTAACGCAGTCCTCCTAAAAGCATGGAAAAACCCATCACCAGGAGTAAGTTACTAATAATCGATCCCGTAATACTGGCTTTGACTACATCTATTAACCCAGCGTTCAGCGCCACTAGAGCGATAATTAATTCTGTAGCATTGCCAAAGGTGGCATTTAACAAGCCCCCCAATGATGGCCCCACTACAACAGCAATTTCTTCTGTGGCCGTACCCATCCAAGCTGCTAAGGGCAGAATTGCTAATCCAGCTGTCATGAAAACTATTAATTCTCCCCACTCCAGAAAGTGAGCTGCCAGAGAAACCGGGATAAACAGCAGCAAAACGAGAAGAATTATGTTTTTAGTTGACATTTGTTGTCTTAAGTTGAGGGTATCATTCACAGCGAGCAATCCTAAGTTTTAAATTTGGAGTGTTGAAGTAAAAATCACTTTCACTCAGCACTTCCATAGGATACTCTCAACCATCTGTAGAGCAATTCAGAAATTTTACTGTTTTCCATTCACCACTGCGGATATTATGTAAAATAAGATTGCGATTTAAGTGGCTTTTGTAATTTTTTGTTGCTAAAGTATGAATTGGGTTAACAGTCTTACACCAGAAATGGGGTTTAATATATTAAAAGACAATTAAAATTTTGATTGGGACTGCTAACGAAAAACCCCTAACTGAGGCGTTATTCAATGGCGAATTACTTTGAGCCTTCAGGAAAAGGGCTGTACAATAACGCAGATTTTCCACTACAATAAAACCGATTTATCAAAAATTTGGCTGTATTTCCTAGTTGTCGTTTATACCGAGTTCTGTGTGCAAACCATTGTAGAAAGGTTTACGCACAACGTTTTCGGTGCAACTGTAAGCTTTTTGTTTTGGATAAATATACATGACTTCTGCTGCCCAAATGCCAGCTAGCTCTGGCTCAACATTAACATTAGATTCAGATCCCAATAACACTCACGAAACCGATCCTCTGAGAAAGGCTAACGGTGTTTATGTGACGGTGCATGGTCATTTTTACCAGCCACCGAGGGAAAATCCTTATCTGGACGCGATTGAACGCCAACCGAGCGCTGCACCTTTCCATGACTGGAATGAGCGGATTCATTGGGAATGCTATCGCCCGAATGCTTTTGCTAGAGTCTTAAATGACCGAGGCGAAGTAGTAGAGATCGTCAACAATTATGAGTATTTTAGTTTTAATATTGGGCCAACGCTGATGTCGTGGCTAGAACGCTACGATGTGGAGGTTTATCAGCGGATTTTGGAGGCGGATGCGAAGAGCGCTCATCGCTTGCATGGTCACGGCAATGCGATCGCGCAGGTATACAATCACATTATCATGCCTCTGGCGAACGAACGCGACAAATATACCCAAATTCGCTGGGGTAAAGAAGATTTCCGCTCCCGCTTTGGACGCGATCCCGAAGGCATCTGGTTAGCAGAAACAGGTGTGGACTATGCCACTCTAGAAGCTCTTGTTGCTGAAGGCATTCGCTTCATTATCCTTGCACCTTCTCAAGCACTGCGTTGCCGTCCCCTCCCCACTCAAGATCATCCCAATCCTGAATGGTACGAAGTCGGTGGAAGTCAGATTGATCCCACCCGTCCCTATCGTTGTTATTTAAAGCCCACACTTAGCACTTCATCTTCACCTCTGAGTGCGATTAAGGAAGGGAGTAGGGAATTGGGAGTAGGGAATGGGGATAGTAACCACTCCCCACTCCCCACTCCCCACTCC
>NZ_WBKM01000051.1 GCF_015714725.1 Nostoc sp. WHI | reverse complement strand
CCCTGCCCCCCTGCTCCCTGCTCCCTGCCCCCAACTAACTAGCTTGGATGATGCTCAAAAAGACGAGAGTGGCAGAGCTAAAGGAGCTAATGGCAAACATGAGCGATCGCAAAAGGGGTATATTCAAAATATAAAAAATCGAGTGTAGCAAACGGGCCACTACAAAGGCGATCGCAGCTACTTGTGCTGTAGAAGAATTTACACCAGTTATATATGCCATCAATGCGGCTGTGGCAAATATCATAAACGTTTCAAAGGAGTTCTGATGTGCCCAAGTGGCTCGTTGGGCATACGGAGGCAATTTATCAAACATGGCGCGGGGAGTAGAAAACATTTCATCCCCAATCTGTACGCGCGCATAAGCTACGGGCAAAAATGGCACGTAAATTAGAACAGCAGCAGCAGCGATCGAGTATAAAAAAATTATCATAACTTATTAGTCATTGGTTATTAATCATTAGTCATCAGTCATCGGTCATTAGTCAAATACAAAAGACAAATGACAAATGACAAATGACTAATCAAAATAGAAAAGCGTCACCACTTTTCTTTGTTCTTCTGCGTCTTGACAAGTTTGCAACAAAGTGCCACTGTCATGAAACGCAAAGCAGATCAGTTGCTGGCAACGAGAGACAATTTCCTTGTTGCACAGGTAACTAGCTTCAGCGAGGGACAGGTTATCATTACTGGCATTTTCCACTAGATGCATTACCTGTTCTAGTTGCTGGCGCGATTCCAAAGGCTGGCGTTCCAAGCTTTGGGGTAGAATCACCGTTAACAAATTCGGATCAGCCCGCGTTGCTCCCCGGATGGCAGCTGAATTTGTACCTGTAGCACCGGAAGTGATGATGCGATTACCCGATAAGACTAGGGCATATGTCATCATTTCAATCAGATTTTGGTGCGTAATCGGGACATGACGAGAACCCAGCAAGGCAATTCTTTTAGAACCCGTTTGCTGGATTGTCGCCAGTTCTTGCGCTAATGTATCGAGGTTAATAAGGTCTGTTGATTGGCTCAAAGATGGAGATAATCCAATTAAACGACCCAGATATTTTACCAAACAGCGTGTAGGTGTGAGGACAAACTGAGCTAGACATTGCCACTAATTTTCGATTGTTTGGTTTAGTTGCGTAAGTCCTACTAAATTCTGGGGACAATTTTTCTAAGTGGGCTTTTTGGTGGCGCTCTAATTTTGCCAAAATCATCTGGTTAGGAGCAACATGGCCAGCAAAAAGTTTCACAAGTAATTAGAGCGTTTTCCCAGAAATCCATCTGATACACATCTAAAAGCTTGGCAAAGGTTTAATCGAGCCATTGGTGCTGATGGCAATGTCGGCATTTGGCACGAAACTTATTTAATCGAACCGGGAAGATATGAGGCGGTTTAGGGAATATGCCTGTTTTTGGATTAGCTGCTGCAACTAAGCACGTCCCGGCTATAGGGAACAGTGAAACAGCACGCTGTCCCTTGGGAGGTGACAGCGTGCCTGCTGTCCCTTTGCCGATAACTTAGTACTAATCCTCTCAATTGTTTGAGTTGATAAATCTAAGACAATGCCGTTGCAGGAGTTAAACCCAGTTTAGATAGCAAGCGGTCAATGTCAAAATGCTCAGTCATCAGCTGGCGAATACACTGAACCTTAATTGGCTCGTGGAGACGAACTTGACCAAAAGTTCGGTCAACAATTTCTACAGTGGTGAGAGTATCTAAGTCAACCGACAAAATGGGGATTTCTAATTCTTCAGCGCGACTGAGAATGAACGGTGGAGGTGGTAGTTGTCCAGTGAGAATTAGACATTGAGTAGAAGTTTCCAAAGCAGCTTGCTGAATTTCCACCCGATCGCCTCCTGTCACCACTGCCATATTCCGGCGTTTGCGAAAATATTTCACGGCGGAGTTGACATTCATCGCTCCAATTGCCAGACTTTCCACCAACAAATCCATGCGATCGCTGCGACAGAGAACATCAGCCTTTAACTGCTTGACTAGTTCGCCAACACTGACACTGCGGAGCAAATCGCTGCTCGGTAGCATTGCTAGCACTGGAATACCTTGCTGTTCTAAAAATGGGCGTAAGAGAGTGTCAACCGCTTCTAGTTGTGCCACAGGGATATCATTGATCACAACTCCAATCAAGCGATCGCCTACACGCCCTTTAGCAGCCAATAATCCCTCAACTGAAAGCAACGATTTGTAACGAGCTACTAAAAGCACACTAGCATCCAATACTTCAGCTATTTGCAGCAAAGACAAGTCAAACAAATTGCCTTCAGACAAATCACCAGGGCCTTCTAGCAACACTAAATCTCCTTGAGATTTATGCAAATATTGCTGGATTAGGGACTGTTGATAATCGGTTTTGTCTTCACCCCGCAAGCGTTTTTGGACATTGAGTTCATCCAAAGCCAGCATTGTTGGTGCAACGCGGTTTTCCGGCAAATTGAGGCTAAGAGCTACAAACTGGACATCTTCCTCAATGACGGTTCCACTAGACGAATTTAAACACGTACCGAGCGGTTTCCCGTAGGCAATATCCAGTCCTTTTTGCTGTAGCTGCTGAGATAAACCCAGAACAGTTGCAGATTTACCGCTGTAAGTCTCGGTTGATCCAATCAGCAAATATTTAGGGGATTTTGGCACACATGCACTCCTAATTTCAAAATTCAGAAGAACCCAGCTAGCTGTTTTCTAATTCTAGTTCCTTCTGGCAAAAGCCTCTAGCTCTCACATATTAAGGTTTCCCAGAAATACCTTTGATTGAACAAGCAGAGGCAAGGAAGGCAGAGGTTTTTTCCTTGTGTCGACTCTGTGAAGCTGTACGCCTACTCTTCAAGCCTCAAACGCTCTGTTTCTAAGATAAGCGATCGCATTGTTTAGTCAAGAAAATCTCAATGATTATCGTCGCTCACGGCAGACTAGAAGCGATGTCTAGCGACAAGCCGCTCCGCGTCTACGCAGGTAAACGCATTCAGGACTTTCCTGAAAAACCCAACACCTGCATTGATTTTTCAAGTACTTCTTTGGGGCGAAATGGTTTAGTTAGATATAAATCTGCACCAACCTCAATTCCTTTTTGTTTATCAAATTCCTGTCCCTTAGCTGTCAAAATCACAATGTAGACATCAGTCATTTGCAGGTCGTGTTTAACAATGTGGCAGACTTGCAAACCACTCATTTTAGGCATCATCACATCGAGAAAAACCAGGTTTGGTTTTTCTGCTTTAATAGTTTCGAGAGCTTCTTCTCCATTTCTAGCAGTTAGGAGTTCAACCCCCTCATCTTCTAATGCTTCTAGGGCTTGTTCCATCAAAATCAAGATATTGGGTTCATCATCAACAATTAGAATTTTCTGGGTCATACAATTTTAGATTTTAGATTTTAGATTTTAGATTGAAAAGAGCAATCAAGTCACTGGCTCTATCATTTAATTTTAGATTTTGAACTTCAATTCCATTTTCCAAAATTTCAAAGCGTTCGACTGAGTGTCTTTACACTGAGAGAAGTCGAAGTGTCACTGATGCAATTAGCGATCAGACAGGATGATGAAGAATACATTCTCCAAGCCTTTCTCAAAGCGTAGGGCTTTTACCATGTCGGCTTCTTGAGAGAAAATAGAATCGATAATAATCATGTCAGGTTTGGCTGACCGAGCTTTATTGATGCCTTCTTGGGGATCGGAGGCTTCAATCACGCTGTATCCCTGAGTTTGTAGTACATCCGATAAGGTTTTTAAGGTTGAGGCATTTTTATCTACAACCAATACCTTTTTACTGGAAGTACCTTGGGAAAGCAATGAGCCAATTTCGTTGAGGAGTTGCTCCGGGTCAATAGGCTTGGTGAGATAGCGATCAATGCCAATGTGATAGCCCCGTTCCTTATTTTCAATAATTGACAGAATGATGATCGGAATGTCTGCGGTCTGGGGATCATTTTTCAGAACGGCTGCCACATCAAAGCCGTTGATTTGAGGCATCATCACATCCAAGAGAATCAGATCGGGACGGGCTGTTTTGATTTGATGAATTGCATCCACCCCGTCTTTCGCTTCCCGAACATTATAGCCTTCGGTTTCCAGTTGTTGACGAAGCAATTCCCGAATGTTGGCATCATCATCCACTACCAGAATTGTTTTGCTGTTTTGATTCAGCACCGCATTTGTGATGGTGACGTGTTCTTTGAGTTGTTTTACTAGCGCATCCAGATTTAGACTGGTACTGGTTTTGCGATCGCTCTCAGAGGTGGGAATGATGAAGGAGAATATGCTGCCCTTACCTGGTTCACTCTCCACCCAAATTCTACCACCGTGATGATCGATGATTTGTTTACAGATGGGCAGTCCTAGCCCTGTACCTTTGGGTTTATCGGTGAGGGTGTCGCCAACTTGGCGGAATTTCTCAAACACTTTCGGCTGGTCTTCAAGTGTAATGCCAACACCTGTGTCGATGACGCTGATGCAAACACCTTCCTTCTCTTGTTTAACGCGGCAAATGACAGAACCGGATTCGGTAAACTTAACGGCATTAGAAATTAGGTTGATTAAAACTTGCAGCAGACGATTGCGATCGCCTACTATCTGAGGCAGTCCAGGTTGAATCTCACTGATTAACTCCAAGCCATTGGTTTCAAATAACCCGGCGGTGGAATTAGTTGCCCAATCGAGTAACTCGCTGGGATCAATGGGCTGCATCTGCCATTCCACCTTACCTGCTTCCATTTTGGCGATGTCTAAGACATCGTTAATCAAAGATGTAAGCCGTTCTGCTTCCGACACAATAATGTTGAGATTGTCACCCACCCGCTTAATCGTTTTCTGAAGTTTACGGTCTTCGGTAGGAAGTATTGGGAAAATATCGGTTTCCAGCTTTTCTTTAATGAGCGACGCAAAACCCAGGACAGAAGTTAGTGGTGTCCGCAACTCATGGGAAACCGTAGAAATGAAATCGGTTTTCATCTGATCAATCTCTTTCTCAGCCGTCACATCCCGAATCAGGATTACTGAGCCTAGCCACTTCGTCGCCTTATCCTTAGACGCTTCTTTGAAGATGGTGGTTGCTAGAGCTTGACCGACCCGGCCTGCTGCTAAATCAACCTCAGCTGTGAATATCTCTCGTGACTGCTTATAGGTCTGCTTTACTAAATCGGCAATTTCAGCTTGAGAAATTTCTCCGCAGTGTTTTCCTTTGATGTCAATGTCGCCAAGCTGGAACATTTTTAGCAGCGCTGGGTTAAAGCGGGTGATCTGGCCTAGTGTGTTAGTTACCAATAACCCATCTGCAAGATTGTCAATAATCGCAGTCAAATCAGCAAATGTTGCTTGCAGTTCCGTGTCTGCCTGTTGCCGTCGTAACCATGATAGGGCTAATAGCCAGGAACCCACCCCAATCAACCCAGTCAGAACAACATAAAACAGTAGGAGTCGGTTAAAAGAACTTTGCGATCGCGCATTTAAGATCGCAGAGGGAACATGAGTTACAATTTTCCAACGGTAAGATTTGGCATCCACCTTCCCTTGACTGGAATCGAAGGCACGGGTAGCCCCCGTGCTGGATTTAGCTTTTTGAACTGCCAGCAGTGGATACAGGGTTTTGAAGGTGAATAATCCCTCAGCCGTTTGCAACTGTCCCGACTCCTTTGTGCCCATTTGCTGCCAGACTTTAGGAAAGGCTTTTGCAAAGGTCTGGTCTTTGCGATCTTCGTACATAAAGCCCCATTCGTTTTCTGGCTTTAGTCCCTTAAGCCAGTAACCATCAGCATTGAGCAGCAGCGTTTCGCCTAAAGTTGTCGAGTTTTCCTTTTGCAGATTCTGGATAAACTTCTCACCTAAATAGTTCAGCACAACGATGCCGCGTTTCTGTCCCTGAGAATCAAATACGGGAGTGCCAAAACGGATCATTGGTTTGAGCGGTTGTTCAATCTTCCCCCGCTCAATATTTAGATCGAGGGGCGAAACAAAAACTTCACCTGATTGGAGGGGCAAGGTATCCTTAAACCAATAGCGCTTTGCCTGGACTTGAAGTTTTTCGTCACGGACAACGCTGGGCTGACCTTGATTCAAGTTGACTCTAACAATTTCTTTGCCAGTTGTGTCAAGAAAGCGAATCTGGTCATAAAGTTGCTTCTGCTGAGACATGGAAACATACTCCTTAGCGATCGCCTGCCTCAACTCCAGGGTTTCAGTTGCACCCACAGGTCGATTGAGCATGGACTGTAGCTCATTTTGGGTAGTCAGAAACATCAAGTCAGATTTAATTAAATTGAAGTCACTAGCAGCTATTTTTGCTTGCAGGTCAACGTTACGGGTTTCGTTGATAGAAATTGCGCCCCGTTCAGTTTTACTCTCTGCCTGGTGAATGATCATCAGCACGCCCCCAACCAGGAAGGACAGTGGTAAGAAAGTGATCAGGAATTGCTTGAGGATTCCTTGGTCAGCGATTTTCAAGAATTCAGGGTTTTTTAACATGAGATAGTTCTGTAGGTGTCGGCAAAAAAGTTAAAAACGCTAGTGGTCGATGTCGGTTGGATTAGAACAACTGAACCAGGACAACAAGGTGGTGTAAAGCTTTAAGGAAATTGGGTGGCGTTGAAACATCTGGTAAATTTGCTCTGGTGATGCACCTTCCACATCTGGACTCTGCTCTGAAAGTCGCTGGAGCAATTGAGTATGGCGGATCAGCAGATCCGTCGGTTTGAGCATTGGAGTTGTTGATGAAATGAAGCCGTCGGCATCGGCACTGGGGGATGATTCGGTTGTGGAAGAGGCGTGAGCGATCTTCGCGTCAGAAATCGTGAAATTGTGATTTTCAACAGTGTCCAACACTGAACAATTCACCGGAATTTGAATCCAGAATTCTGTGCCTTCACCTAGCGTCGAACGACACTTGATAAATCCCCGGTGTCTCTTTACAATAATTTGGTAACTTATTGCCATACCCAATCCGGTTCCCTTGCCAATCTCTTTCGTGGTGAAGAAGGGATCGTAAATGCGTCGAATCACATCCTCCTTCATCCCTGAGCCGTTATCGGCAATGCGAATCACCACAAATTGGTTGTCGAGGATTTCAGTACGAATGGTGATTTGAGCAGTAGGGGGGGATATTTCTTCATTGCCCATTCCCTCCTCTAGAGCATCAATGGCATTTGCCAGGATGTTCATAAATACTTGATTCAACTGTCCGGGATAGCATTCAATCAGGGGAAGTTTGGCATAGTCTTTAACAATTTCAATTTTCGGTCGGCGACCATCTGCTTTCAGACGATGGTGAAGAATCATTAGGGTTCCGTCGATGCCATCGTGGAGGTTGACGGCTTTCATGTCGGCTTCATCATGGCGGGAGAAGTTTTTCAGAGATTGCACAATGTCCACGATGCGGTCTGTGCCCACTTTCATGGAATTCAGCAGTTTGGGGAGATCCTCCATGATAAATTCCAGATCGATATTGTCTAACTCTGATTTCAGTTCTGGCAAAGCAACAGGTAGGAATTTCTGATACTTTTCCAACAGGTGTAACAAGTCTTGGGCGTATTCGGCAACATACTTTAAATTGCCGCAAATAAAGTTAACCGGGTTGTTGATTTCGTGGGCAACTCCGGCAATGAGTTGCCCTAGACTGGACATTTTTTCGCTTTGGATCAATTGAGTTTGGGCTAATTGCAATTCTTGGAGAGTTTGCTGAAGCTTCTGTGTCTGAGCTTTTGCCTGGACGGCTGCTTGAGTGCTTTGTTCGTAAAGCACAGCTTTGTCAATAGCGATCGCAGTTTGAGAGGCAAAGATACTTACAAGTTTCAGGTGTTCAGCCTTATATGAGTCAGTTTTGGGTGTTCCAATAGCGATCGCTCCCAGTACCCGCCCTTTGGCTCGCAAAGGTACACAAATCATGGCGTTAACGTTTTTTTGCCCCTCTAACCGAGGATCGGCTTGCACATCATTGACGAGTTCTGCCCGGTTCGATTCCACAATATTGCCAATAATTCCCTTACCCGGTTCCGGCTGACTGTGGTTAAAAAACACTCCAAATTCGGCAATGATTTCAAATGCAGTTGCATCTAGATCCAGAAGCAGAATCATCCCCGCAGACGATTCAATTAATTGGCTCAATTCCTGAAGCACAAGTTGGGCAATCTGTCGCGTATCCAAACTTGTTGTGAGTTTAGTCGAGATATCCTCAAACAAATCAATTTCTTGGTATCGCTCCAGCAATTCTATAGCGAGTTCTTTCTTTTCAGCTTCCTGCTTTGCCAGAAATGAGAGCAAAGTCGCAAGTAGAGTTGCCTGTTCTCCCCCAACAACCCAACCGATAATTTCTCCTGACACCTCAACTGGATATCGGTTTCCCCCAGTTTGTTCCCCAATGCTAATTAGTTTCGTGCCGTCTATCAGTTCAACATCAATCGCCATGTTGAATTGATAGACTAAGTTATGAAGCAGAGATGACAATTCTTTTTTGTTGAGAATCTTTCTGAGGCTAACTGTGGGCATGAAACACCTCATCTAAGCCAAGAATCTGAACGGTTGCGTTGGCGTCGCTATCTGTAATCCTTCGGATAACTAAGCTACGCCCAGCGTCTCCACAAAAGAAATAAATTGTCATAAAAATCTTCCAATATAATAATTTACTAATTAATATTAGTTTTCCCAAAAACATAGGCGATATAACAAGACAGCGAAGTTGAAAGGACATATTTTTTCTTGCACTACGTGTCTCAAAAAAAATATTTTTATTTTTTTCATAAATAAATTTAGTTGCTCTCAGACCCTATATGCTGAGTGCAATTAATTTTACTTTTTACTCAGCACTCGTTACTCGGCACTCAGCACTGTTTTGGTGAGTCAGCTTTTTTGAGTGTTTAGATCAGCGCATTTCCTGGAATAATCTTCTCTCTGGCAAAACATAAAATAAAGTAGTAAAATCAATTGCGATCGCAGTTGATTTTACTACTTTTAAAAAGTATTTACTTAATACCAATTCTCTATGAAGATGCAGAGAATGATCGGCCAGAATTCTCGCTAGATAAACTTATTTTTTATTTGGAACTCTCTAAGCGGTAGCTTCACTTAGATGCGAGAGTAACGAAAACGAAGCCTTAGCAGCCGTAGCCAACGTAACCAGATTTGTGCAGGTTGTTCAAAGAAGGTGAAAATATCACCGAAACCCAAATTAGTTTTGTGATGGTGTAACCAGTGTCTCTCAGGAGTAGTAATAAATAGAATTTGGCATAAAATATTTGCAGGCTTTGGAGTTTGCCAACCCAAGACACTTATGTGTCTCCACCATACATGAAACTGACCAAACAGTAATCCAGAGACAACGCCAATAGGAGAGAAAGACCACAGGACTACTGCTATGAGTACATAAGGCAAAGCTCCCAGAATACCATCTAAAAGAACCTGGGGATTAAAAGTCAAAATAGCGTAGTGGCGAAAGTCCTTCTTCCAGGAGTGGTGCGTTTTTAAATGAAGGCTACCAAAAACGTGCTCGGGTACGTGGTAAAAGAATGTAGATAGAAAATCGCCAAAAAAAAGTAATAACCAAGCAACAGCAATAGCCTCAAGCATTTGTACTCCTCAAGTTTAGTAAAAAAACTCCATAGAAAATATGCAAATGTCATGCTGTCGGCATAAACACCTGACTTTCCACTATGCAACCAGCATCTATGCCTCTCATGGGTCTAAGCTCCAGTTAATTTGGCTCAGAGTATTATGTAATTGGGTAAGGTGCAGTTTCATTAATCTACGATCTTTTGGTGCAATACCGTTCAGTTCAGGTTTGATTTCTCCTTCAAGGGGAGGAAACTATGTCCTCCTTTTCAAAGGGAGCAGCGGCGTGCAACGAGAAATTGGAGCGCCGACTTGAGGCGATAGAGCAGCTAAACCTTGTCCGCGTACTCCTAGTGAGAAGCAAGCTACACCCAATAATCGCACCAGAACGTCTGGCTCCACCATCGCCAAGAGCGAACTGAACTTCGGGAGGTTTCTGAACTTGAGGCGACTGGAGTTCACCAGTCCTCTACCGCTACTCTTAAAGCCTGCTGGGTATAGCGTCTCTCTTCGCAGAAGGTGGGTTTCCCAACCTAGTGAACTGGCAATACCGAAGGGCGTGGGTTGGGGGGATCTCCCAGGAATAAACATCACTAACTGAAGTGTATTGATCCTTAGTGCAGTAAACAGCAACTCGTAAGAGCCTCCAATCTGACTTCTAGCCTGTGTCAATGAAAATAATACATCTAAATCTCGATAGGAATACTGTATTTTTCCATATTTACTCCACAATCTTCTTACTTAAGGCATACAGCTTAAGTAAAGGTTGAGTTAATATTAGTAAAAATTTAGGTTAAGGCTTTCTTCAGCATTTTTAGTGCTAAACTGACCACAATTCAGTCTCAATTGTAAAACTAACCATAAGTATAGAAATAAGCATTCTGCCGATGTAACCTGGGTTATTGAGGTGATTAAAGCGAATTTATGATTAAATTTATCGGCATGAGCAGCAGCAAAATTTGGGGTATATATAATTAACTGGATGCCAGAGTAAAGCGTTTAATACTACCTACACAAATATTTTACGGATGTAATAGGCGATCGCACAGACCGAATAACATCATCTCCTCAAACCAATGAACTTTGGGCTATTTTTATCGGTTTTTTCTTAAGATTCAACATTTCGGTTATGAGTTATGAATTTCCAAAAAAATGATATTTCCGAAATAGAAGAATTGCATCGTCCGCCAGTAAATTGGCTTCAACCATTGGTATTGCTTGCACCATCTGGGATTTGGTTATTACTTTTGTTGGTGCTGCCAACTTTGATAATTTTCGAGTTAAGTTTAGTTGCAGACATCCGACCGGGAGATTTGGTTAATCCCAACGGATTGAAAAACTACATCAGAATATTTGACCCCCTTTATGTGCAAGTAATTGTGCGATCGCTATTTTTTGCGTTTGGCGCTACAATAATTTGTTTAATTTTGGGTTTCCCTGTTGCCTATTGGATTGCTCAGATAGCGCCGCAGCGTTGGCGGAATTTGCTCCTATTAGGCTTTATATTACCTTTGTGGACTTCTTCGTTACTTCGCTCCTATGCTTGGATTACAATTCTTCGTCCTACTGGTTTATTGAACAGTTTGTTAAGCAATTTAGGCTTGCCGACTTTAGAATTACTTAATCAAAGTCCAGCTGTATTGATTGGCATGAGTTACAGCTTGTTACCTTATATGGTTTTGATTTTATATGCTTCTCTAGAAAAGCTAGACAAGCAGTTGCTAGAAGCAGCATCTGATTTAGGTGCAAATCCTGTGCAAACTTTTTGCCAAGTGACCGTACCGCAAATTTTGCCTGGAATTGCGGCTGCTTCCATGCTTGTATTCATTACAGGCTTAGGGGATTTTGTCGATCCAGAATTACTTGGTGGTGCTTCTAGTATGACGGCGGCGCGGTTAGTTTATAACCAGTTTCTTGGAGCAACGCAAAATTGGGGATTTGGTTCAGCCTTAAGTATGACGTTAATTTTGCTTGTTAGTATTGCGATCGCGCTTTTAATTAAATTTGGTGAACCTACACCCAAACGCTAAACTTTTCGTCACTCACTTATAATAAAGGCATCAAACGCCAGCGAGACAACGGTTATGCTCTCACCTGATCTCAAAAATGCGTTACCAACTACTGATGAACTTCCCTGTTCAGACGATACGCCAGTGGATAACGAAGACCAAAACTTTTTGCCCAACATTTTACTTTTCTTACTCAATTCCACTTGGACAAATCGCATGGATTGGTACTTCGGAGTAGATATGGGAGTATATCACACCACAGGAGTAAATCCCAGAGTACCTGTAGTACCAGATGCTTTTTTGAGTGTAGGAGTGGAACGGAAAAAGGGTGGCAAATCACGCAAAAGTTACGCGGTTTGGGAAGAAAATGGGATAGTTCCAATATTCATACTAGAAATGGTATCCCACACCCCAGGAGGTGAATATGAGGAGAAGCTAGATATATATAGAAAACTCGGTGTATTGTACTACGTAATTTATAACCCTGAGTTTTGGCGACGTGACCAACATCAACCCTTTGAAGTGTATAAGTTAATAGATGGAAACTACCAACTACAAATAGGTGAACCCTATTTGATGCCAGAAGTCGAGTTAGGTATTGGGCGACACCAAGGCGTAATTGCCGGGATACAACAAGAGTTTTTATGTTGGTATGATGAGCAAGGAAACCGTTATTTGACAGATGCAGAACAGTCACAACAGGAGCGGCAAAGGGCTGAACAATTAGCGCAGTATTTACGTTCTCTAGGTGTAGATCCAAATAATCTACCTGGTAATTAAGGCGATCTCATCCAGTAAAACTTTCAGACCGTGCATTTCGGCTCAATGCCTAATTAACCCAAGTTGCTACTCATTAAAATGCGCCGATTATAGACAATATTCGAGCCTATGGCTAATGGGGCTATCTCTAGTTCAGCCTTATTAACTTCATCCAAAGATATTTTAAGGACTTCCTCCCAGGATTCTAATTGCTTAATAACTCTTTGAGGCAAAGTAGCGTAAATAAAAGGAAAACTAGGATTAGCTATTGCCTCAAATCCTAACTGTCTTATCCTTTGAGCGATTGGGTTAACGGTAGCTTGGTTTTCTCGGTTTCTCTGCTGGGCAACTTTATTATGGTAGCTCTCCAACTCTTGCAAGGTTATGTTTCTTTCAGGTATGGCATCAGGTAATTTTGGCCCTGGAGATTGCTGTCCCGTGTAGACTTCTATAACCACTCTTACTAAACCTTGCTCAGAGATACTTGCCAAAGAATTAAACAACTGAGGCTCAAGCTTACCGTAATTAGAAATAAACGCTTTGTTATTTTCTTCTCTCAATTTATTAACATTAAGTTCTTCGTTAGGATTGTTCTTATTAAGAACAACATCATAAATTTTTCCATCCCTTTTATCGATTACTACAAACCCTAACCCAGCTTGTTTCAGGTTTCTAAAGTTGGGTGTGTAGACGTGTTCTATTTGCAGATATTCTACTGGGATAACGATGCGTCTGGATAAGTGCTTTAACGCTATTTGCTGTATTTCAGGGGTAATATCACTAACCTGATTTTCAACTTGGCTATTTACAATAGATTTAGCCTTTGCTGACATTATAGAAGAAGCATAAGTTCCTAAAATTAGGATTAATACTATTAAAAAGCGCCGGGGGTTCACTTAGTTTTTGCTCACTGGATGTTTTTATAATAGAATACGCACAATAAAGAAGCAAATCATCACAATTATTGTGATTTTTTGAAAAAGTGTAAGGGGCGATCGCATCCCAAAAGTTGATACACTTGATAGGTAGACAATGCTTCTCTCCACAATTTAGTAAGCTGTCCTGTCTTTAATTTCCAGAGTGTTCCTATTGTAACAAGGGTTTCAAACCATAAAAAGTGCAAGTTATACGCGCAACAGCTTATCACTTTCCTTAAGCTGACACTGATAATTTACCGATAGCACCAATTAAAATAAGATTAATTTTAATAATTTGCTACTGTGAGTAAATGGTTAAAATCATCTGTACTACTGTTAATTAAACCCTTAATTGTAGAAAGAAATTCATGTTCTAAATAAGGCTTGGTCAAGTAAGCCTTTGCACCCAATTCTTTTGCAAGCTGGCGGTGTTTTTCAGCGCTACGAGAAGTGAGAATCACTACAGGTATTTTTGCGAAATTTGGGTATTGACGAAAATTGCTCAACAACTCAAAACCATTCATTCTTGGCATCTCTAAATCGGAGACGACAAGTTGTATTTCTGGATGTAACTGCAACTTTTCTAGAGCTTCTATACCATTTTGGGCTTGTATTACTTGATAGCCAGATTTTTGTAGAGTCAGAGACAGAGTTTGACGGAGACTAATTGCATCATCTACTACTAAAACAACTTTTGGTGATTTATTATCTGGTTCTTGAGAATAACTAGATTGGGTTTCTATAATTGTTATGGAAGTAGATGCAGTAAGTAATGGTGTAGATGAAAAAGTATGTCCTGATATCGGCAAAGCTTTTTTATTTGACGAAGAAGCTACTGATAGCGCCATGATATCAAGTGTTGTTTGTTGGATCTCGCTAGACTTTACCAGCAATAAAGCATCAATTACTAAGATGAGATTACCATTAGCCAAACTACTACAACCATAAATGTATTTTGGCGGTGCGATCGCATTTCCTAAAGGTCTGATTACCAGTTCTTGTTCACCAATGATTTGATCAACTTCTAAAGCAAACATTCCCTGATTTCGTCGTAGCAAAAGCACCGGATTTTTCGCTATACTTGGCTCTTGAGTATTTGGTGTGTTGTAGGGAGTAGCACTATTAAACAATGAACCATTATAATCAATCAACTTTGAAAGTTGATGGAGGCTGACCATAGTATCATCATTATCTGTGTTCCAATGGAAGACTTTTTTCCCTTCAATTTCTTTAATCTGTTGTTCAGAGGGAATCAATATTTTTTCTATACTATCTAAAAGAAGGGCATAAACAACACCTTTGGCTTGAACTAGCATGAGTTTTTCTGTAGTCATAGAAAAAGGGATTTTGAGGATGAATATCGTTTCTTGGTTGGGTAAGGATTGAACTGAAATTGAGCCGTTGAGTGCGTGCATCTGAGTACGCACAATATCTAAACCCATACCGCGTCCAGAAATTTCACTCACTTTACCAGCAGTAGAAAATCCAGGTGAAAATATCAAATCTAAAAGTTCAGATTCAGCCAGATTAGAAGCATAAGTTCTAACTTTTTCTTCAGTTTGTATGGAATAAAATTCAGCAGCTTTTGTGCGAATTCTGTCTAAATTCAATCCTTGACCATCATCCCGAACTTCGATAACAGTTTGGCTACCCTGATGATAGGCGCAGATTTCGATTAAACCTTGTTCTGGTTTACCAAGCTCCCGGCGAACTTGTGGAGCTTCAATACCGTGGTCAAAAGCATTACGCACTAAATGTAATAAAGGGTCATATAGCTTTTCTGCGATCGCTTTATCTACTAGTACTTGGGTACCCGTAAGTTTCAATTCTACAAGTTTTCCATGAACATTCCCCAACTTATTTACCATGTGGGGAAAACGATTCAAGATATTGCCCAAAGGCGACATTCGTGCTTCTACTAAGCTATCTATAATATTAAGACTTAAATTCTCTTGTTTGTTACTAATTTGAGCAGCTTGCGTCACAAGTAAGTCAAGAGATTCTGTGGTTTCTTGTAGTTGCAGCGTCTCTTCTATTGCTTCATGCAATGTCATGTGAAACTCTGTATATACATCCATTTCTAGAGAGTCAAAATTCACTGCAAAATCTTGCGTTTGTTGTGAACTAATATTTTGTATTTGTAATGGTAAATCACGTAATTCATTTAAAGTTGTTTGGTGTCTAATGAGTTGCTGTACTAATTGCTCAATTATTTCTTTGACTTGTTCATCTTGCAAACTACGTCGTTTTTGATAAATCAACAATTCTCCAGCTAGATAATTGAGATGTTGCAGTCTTTCTGTATCTACTCGAATAAATGAAGGTTGACGAAAACTTTTAGTTTGAACATACTGTGATTTTTCTTCTATTTCTTGGTTAATTTGTGTAGCTAAATCGGGCATAACTTCAATAGCTGTTTCAGAAACTACTGGCTCACTAATAGTTAATAATGAATCAAGCTTTTCTGAAGAATCATCAGGCTGAATCGTCACGACTTCAGCATCAAGGTTTTGGCTAGACTCTTCTCCCCATATTGCTTCTAGTAGGTTATCAGTTGTTTCAGAAAAGACAGATTTAGATATTTCTTTAAAAACTAACAGTGTTTGTAACTTGGGACTATCAAGCCAATTTTTCTCTTCGCCAGTAATAGGAGAATAATTTTTATATTCTTGTGCTAATTTATAAATTTGGTTCTGTAGTATTTTAATTGCAGAGAGGTAGCTGTCAGATGATTGAATAGAATATTGAAATTTTGCAACTGCAAATAAAATGATTAAGATGATACCATGTCTATAAATACAAAGACTTTGACTATCTTCTTCATCTTGGACAAAATCGAGAAACTTTTTTAACCAGGTTTCGATATAGTTAAGTAGACTTTTTCTTTCTAATGTGGGAACCAGTAAAGTCAAACTGATTTCTGGCTCTGGTATTTCCATCTGGTGATTAAACCAGCCAAAAATGTAGCGAATTACTTTTAAATAAAACTTGGCAGTTGTTGGGTTAACAGATTCGTTTTTATTGTTATCAGATGTAGTGAGAAACTGGTAAAATTGTTCTTCACTGATGATCAAAGTGTCAACAGATGAATTATTTTGCAATTCTCCATCTAACTCATTATTTGCCACTGTCGTGAGTTTTCGCAAACCTAGAGAAGTTTCTCCACCGGAAGTGCGATCGCCTGCTAATACCAATTTTTGTGCTTGTTGCAAATCTGCAAGGGCAATTTCTGCAATTTGCTGTACCTGAGTGGGATTTGCTTGCAGTGCTGACAAAATTGTTTGGGCAATTTCTCGCAATCCAGGTAAATTTAGAGATTCTGCCAAGCCGAGAAACACCTCAGCTTGAGAGTGTAAAAACTCGATAAATTCTTCACTATTTGGTGGATTCTTAACAGCCTCAGCAATACTGTTTAGACGTTGTTCTACTCCCACTTCAAAAACAGATTGCACAATATCAAATCCCAATTCTTCAGAAGTGGGAATATGAGATTCAGCACCAAACGCATCACCCAATTTTTCTTGCAACTGTGCAAACACTGAAGTTGCTCTATGGAGCAGTTCTTCATCATTAACAGTACTGCCTATTAGTTCGGTATTTAATGCTATGCTCAGACACTCATAAGCTTGTAATAAAAGCGTTTGCAATTCAGCATCAATTACTACACTTGGATTATATAAAGCCTTAAATACATCTTCTAAAAAATGGGCTATCATCTTAATTACTTCTAGCCCAACATTAGCGGCTCCACCTTTAAGTGTATGAGTAGCCCGCATTAAGTTGTGAACTTTGGCAATGCTATAACCTTTCGATAAGCTAAATAGTTCTTGTTCAATAATTTGGACTAATTCCGGCGCTTCAGCCAGAAAGTAGATGTATCCTTGTTCACGAATTTCGTTATCTGTAATCATAATTAGGGAGTGGGGAGTGGGGAGTGGGGAGTGGGGAA
>NZ_WBKM01000039.1 GCF_015714725.1 Nostoc sp. WHI | reverse complement strand
GTCACATTTAACTTATGGATTGTCTGCAAATATAGGAGGGGTAAGGGGAAAAAGCATGGAGTTCAATACTTTGTTTATGTTGTTCACAATGTCAAAACAAATCTAAATTACATCTATCAAGATTATCGAAAAAGATTTGGTATTGAAACTAGTTATCGGCTCAAAAATATTTGTCGAATTAAAACTAATAATAAAAATCCAGTCTTAAGATTACTATTCGTTGGTATATCTTTTCTTCTAGTTAATATCTGGGTGAATCTCCTTTGGCTCAGAATCAGTCGCAAGAGAAAAGGTAGTCGATTAATTTATCGCACACTTTTTCCACTCAAACAGATGTTGTCTTTTTTATCTCAAGCTATTGAACGTAAATATCAAGTAGTTGAAAGCATTTACATTCCATCCGGTTAACATCAATAGATTATCAATCAGCTAATCATAAGTAATCATTATCTATACTATGTTTGCTAGTTAGAATATTGCGTATTAAAAAGTATCATAGACTACAAAGCTTTTGGCGATCGCTCTTTGGAAAAAACTTTTTGGTTTACTGTTAACCACTATTTTAAGTTCTAGATTAGAAAATAGCTAGAGGAATCTGACTTAAATCTTACTCAGTATACTAGGCTTTAAACTCTATGACGCAAGGCTTCGATTTTCTCAGTTGTTCAAAAACCGAGAGATAATACGGAGATGGATAAAAACTTGGAGTGCAGGGGAAATGAGCGTATCTTTCCCCCGTCTCCCTGCCTTCATGACTAATTTGTCAAAAATTACCTGACAGACTGCGGGATTTCAGGTTAAATGTTTTAAAATATGCACTCAGCAAGAATTGTCTGGTATTATTCGTGACACAACAAGACCAAAAACCCTCTCGTTCTTTCGCTGGAATTGCTGGCATTGTTGCCATAGCTACGTTAATTAGTAAAGTTGTTGGTTTAGTGCGGCAGTTAGCCATTGCTGCGGCTTTTGGGGTTGGTGCTGCTGCCACTGCCTATAGTTATGCCTATATTATTCCTGGCTTTCTATTGATATTACTAGGTGGTGTAAATGGGCCGTTACACAGTGCAGTTGTCAGCGTTTTAGCCAAGCGTAATCGAAAAGAAGCAGCTCCTTTAGTGGAAACGGTGACAACACTGGTATCTGGATTGCTGTTGGTGGTGACAGTTGCTCAAATTTTCTTGGCGGATGCGATCGTTGATTTAGTTGGTCATGGTTTGGATATTACAACTAGAGCGATCGCAATTCAACAGATCCGCATTATGGCGCCGATGGCTTTATTTTCAGGCTTAATTGGTATTGGCTTCGGTACTCTCAATGCAGCCAATCAATATTGGTTACTCTCCATTAGTCCTTTATTATCTAGTGTTACCGTTATTGCAGGTATTGGCATCATGGTTTTGCAAGTAGGCAAGGACATTGTTAAGCCAGAATATGCTTTCATCGGTGGCATGGTATTAGCTTGGGGAACCTTAGCGGGGGCAATTCTTCAGTGGTTGGTACAGTTAATTGTCCAGTGGCGCTTAGGATTGGGTACATTACGGCTGAGGTTTGATTTTAAATCTCCCAGCGTCCAAGAAGTGATTAAAATCATGACTCCGGCAACTATTTCCTCAGGCATGATGCCAATTAATTTTGCCACCGTCCTTTACTTTGCTAGTCCTATTCCTGGTGCTGCTGCTAGCTTTAACTACGCCAATTTGTTAGTGCAAACTCCTTTGGGGATTATTTCTAATATCATTTTGCTGCCCCTATTACCGATATTTGCCAAACTAGCAGAACCAGAAAATTGGCACGATCTCAAATTACGAATTCGCCAAGGACTCGTGCTTAGTGCTGTCACTATGCTACCTCTAGGAGCGCTGATGGTGGCGCTATCTGTACCCATTGTCCAGGTAGTGTATGAACGTGGTGCTTTTAAGCAAGATGCTACCCAACTGGTATCATCCCTGCTAATCTTTTACGGGATTGGAATGTTTGTCTATTTGGGGCGTGATGTGTTGGTACGGGTGTTTTATGCTTTAGGCGATGGACAAACACCTTTTCGGATTAGTACTTTTAACATCTTCCTAAATGCTGCACTCGATTGGATTTTAGTTGGTCCTTTTGGCGCTCCCGGTTTGGTGTTAGCAACAGTGGGTGTCAATTGCAGTTCAATGTTAATGCTATTGTGGTTGCTCGATCGCAAACTCAATGGTTTACCTTGGCGAGAATGGAGTTTGCCAATTTTCGGTTTGACTGCTGGTAGTGTGGTAGCTGGGATAGCAAGCTATGGGACATTGGTTGGTTTGCAGCAGTTACTAGGTAAAACGGGTTTACTGATTCTGCTGTTGCAGCTGTGTATATCTAGCTTCGTGGGGATTGCGGTGTTTGCTGCGATCGCTTCATGGATGAAAATACCAGAGGTGAATGTTTTCATCTCTCGTCTACGTCAGCGCTTTTTGAAAAAATAACTGTTATTTGAATTTGTAAATTGTGTACCCAAGTGGCTGAATTATTCATCCACTTGGGTGTAACAGGTGCGTAAGGTTACATTTTGTAAAAAAAAGAGTTCTAGTACTTAAATAGACATTTTTTTCTTAAGCGCCCCATAGTTGCACCGCAACCCAGCGCCGTTAGTAAACCCAGGATAGTACTTGGTTCAGGAACTTGCTCTATTTTGACGTTTCTCACCTCCAAAGCCGATGTAGTCCCATAATCATCCACATCCACCACTCCAAAGGCTAAGGTGTAGGTTCCAGGAGTACTAAAGGTATAGGAACGAATCCCTGTTTCTTGAAGGAAGGGACTGGAAGGTTGGATTGTATCAGTAAAGTCAGCCAATTTAATTAGTGTAGTATCTAGCAACAAAAAGGCGAAATCCTTGTTAAGTGTCTCATTAGTGCGGAAGTTCCAGTTAAAGCTCAAAGCATCACCAGGCGACACAGTGACGGTATTTTTAATTGCAGATCCCTCGAATGCAAATCCTCCAATATCCAAGGCAAAAGAATCAGCTAAACCGAGAAAGTCTTGCAAGTCGGAGAAAAAACCTGCATCACCTGCGGGTATACCAGAATAGTTGAAAGCACCAGCACTAACAGGGGCATCATCTGCAAATTCTAAACTGGCAGTAGATAAATTAGCTCCACCTCCTGAAGTACTGACATCGCCAAATTGTTGCCAACTGCTCAAATTTAACCCAATAGCTAGGGCGGAAGTGGTAGTGATTGCTAACCCCCCCACGCTGGCAAGGCTCACAAGACCGACTTTGAAAGTTGAATGTTTGATGAATGTGAAAATGTTCATGAGACTTTTTGACGAAATAGGTTTGTATTTACTAATGACAGTTGTCACGGTAACTTAGAATACGAAGTTATCACGCTGAGTTAGGGTGCTTTGAGATACATCTTGCACAGTCAATAAAGGTGTTGGACGAGCGCGACCTGCTGTGCCATCTAGGTCAATCAAGACAGTAGTATTAGTTCCCTGAGTTCCAAAACTCAAGTAGCCTTGAGTGGTTGCAGTGTCATAGTCGAGGCTGTCCGGGCTTAAACTCTGCAATAATTGGCTGAAGTCAATTTTGTCAGTACCAGCCACAAAATCAGTAATTGTATCTCCCGCATCCCGGATACTGGTATACACAAATCGATCGCTGCCAGCACCCCCTGTAAGGGTATCTGCCCCTTGTAAACCAGTGATCAGGTTGTTGCTATAGTTACCAGTTAGGGTGTCACGACCAGATGTGCCGTTGAAAATTTGGTCTTGAGCATACAGGCTAATTGCTACCGCCCGGACGTTGTTGGTTTCATTTGTTTCACCCTGGTTGTTCTGGTTCTGGAAACCGTCATGATCAGTGACAAATAACAGGTAGTAATCGCCTGTTCCGCCGAAGCCGTAAGGAGTAATGCTTTGAGTGACTGTATAACTATCCCCAGATGCTAGGGGGGTATTTTCTCTGATCTCGCTGGATGCAAGCTGAGTATCTTCGTAGTAGTTGAAGAACTGATCAGCGGAAAAGTAAACAGAGTCATACCAGTCAGCGAAGGCAGGAACTGTACCTTGGTTTGTGACTGTCCAAGATACGGAAATTGCCTCACCTAAAGTAGCAGTGTTTGGGGCATTGGCGGCAGTAACGATTAAATCTGGGGCTGTAAGGGTGATGGCTTGGGCGAATACATTGTTGTTTTCATTGGTTTCACTCTGGGATTTGCTGCCATCGGTGACAAATAGCAGGTAGCGATCGCCTATTAGTATGACGTTAGAGCCATCGGAGTTATTAGTGTACTGGGAGGGAATATAAATATCTGCGGTAGTTGTATAACTATCCCCAGATCCTAGACGCGTATTTTCTCTCCACCCACTGATGCTGATATCGCCGTCGTCAAAGAACTGGTCATCGGAAATGTAAACAAAGTCATACCAGTCAGTGAAGACAGAATCTGTACCTTGGTTTGTGACTGTCAAAGACACGGAAATTTTCTCACCAAGAGCAGCAGTGATTGGAATTTGGGCAGCAGAAACTATTAAATCTACATCTTCTGCGGGATTTATGGTGATGGCTTGGGCTAATACATTATTGGTCTCATCGGTTTCACGCTGGTTGTTGGTGTTTTCGTAGGGTGTTCTATCCGTGGTGAATATCAGGTAGACATCGCCTGTTCCTATGTAGTTACGAATATCAATGTCTTGGGTGACTGTATAGCTACCATTGGCTACCAAAGGCGTATTTTCTCCGGTCTGGCGGCTGATGAGTTGGATATCGTTGTCGTCTAAAAACTGGTCATCAGAAATATAAACACCGTCATCCCAGTCAGCGAAAGCAGAAACCGTACCTTGATTTGTAACTGTCCAAGACACAGAAATTGTCTCACCGACAGTAGTAGTGGTTGGGGCATTGGCGGCACTAACAACTAAATCTGGGGCTGTCAGGGTGATGGCTTGGGCGAATACATTATTGGTTTCATTGGTTTCAGGTAGTTGGTTGGATGTATCTGCAATAAATAACAGGTAGAAATCGCCTATTGGTAAGTTGGAGCCAAGAAAAATGTCTTGGGTGGCTGTATAACTACCCCCAGCTGCGATCGGGGTATTTTCTCTTGCCCAGCGAAAGGCAATCTGGGTATCGCTGTTGTCAAAAAACTGGTCATCAGAAATGTAAACATTGTCATACCAGTCAGATGAAGCCGAAACTGTACCTTGATTTGTGACTGTCCAAGACACAGAAATTGTCTCACCGACAACAGCAGTGTTTGGGGCATTGGCGGCAGTAAAGACTAAATCTGGTAAATCTGGCGCACTGAGGGTGATGGCTTGGGCGAATACATTGTTGGTTTTATTGGTTTCCCCTGGGTTGTTGCTATTATTGGTGATAAATAACAGGTAGCGTAGTCCCAGATCGTCGTAGACATCGCCTGACGTGGTAGAGTTGAGGGCGATATTTTGGGTAATTGTATAGCTCTGGAGAGGAGCTAGAGGCGTATTTTCTCCTCTTTGGGCGTAGGTAATCTCGGTATCGCTTTCGTCTAAGAACTGGTCATCGGAAATGTAAACAAAGTCATACCAGTTAGCGAAAGCCGAAACTGTACCAATATTTGTGACTGTCCAAGACACGGATATTGTTTCACCGAGAGCAGCAGTGGTTGGGGCAGTGGCTGCTGTAACGACTAAATCTGGGGCTGTGAGGGTGATAGCTTGGGCGAATACATTGTTGGTTTCATCGGTTTCCCCCTGGAAGTTATCACTGTACTGTCTATCTGCGACAAACAACAAGTAGCGATCGCCTATTCCTAAGAAGTAGTCAAAATAAATATCTTGGGTGGCTGTATAGCTACCTCCGGCTGCCAAAGGCGTATTTTCTCCTTGAAAACGGGAGGCGAGTGAGCGATCGCTCTGATCTAAAAACTGGTCATTAGAAATATAAACACTGTCATACCAGTCAGATGAAGCCGCAACTGTACCAACGTTTGTGACTGTCCAAGACACCGAAATTGCCTCATTTAAACTAGCAATAATTGGGGCATTGATTGCTGTAACAACTAAATCTGGAGCTGTGACGGTGATAGCTTGGGCAAATACATTGTTGGCTTCATTTATTTCACCCTGTCTGTTGCCGTTGCCTCCTCCATCAGCAACAAATAACAGGTAGACATCGCCTGTTCCGCTATAAAGACTAATATCTTGGGTGAGTGTATAGCTACCTCCGGCTGCCAAAGGCGGATTTTGTCCTGGATAAGGGCTGGCGATCTGGATATCGCTGTTGTCTAAAAATTGGTCATCGGAAATGTAAACTGCGTCATACAATGTAGTCGAGGTAGAAACTGTACCTTGATTTGTGACTGTCCAAGATAGGTAAATTGTCTCACCGAGAGCAGCAGTAGTTGGGGCATTGACTGCTGTAACAACTAAATCGACATATCCTGAAGAATTTATAGTGATGGCTTTGGCTAATACATTGTTAGTTTCATCGGTTTCGCCCTGTGGGTAGTTGTATCCGTAGTATCCCCCATCAGCAACAAATAATAGGTAGCGATCGCCTGGTGCTACGAAGGCACCGAGAAAAATGTCCCGGTTGACTGTATAACTCTCCCCAGCAGCTAAAGGGATATCTTGTCCTGGATAAGAGTCGCTGATCAAGACATCGCTATCGTCGAAGAACTCGTCAGCGGAAAAGTAAACAGTATCATACCAGTTAGCGAAAGCCGAAACTGTACCAATGTTTGTGACTGTCCAAGACACGGAAATTGTCTCACCAAGAGCAGCAGTGGTTGGAGCAGTGGCTGCTGTAACGACTAAATCTGGGGCTGTGAGGGTGATAGCTTGGGCGAATACATTGTTGGTTTCATTGGTTTCAGTCTGATAGTTGCTGATATTAAATACTTTATCAGCAACAAATAATAGGTAGACATCGCCTGTTTCTGCGTAGTAGGGAATAGTAATATCCTGGGTAATTGTATAGCTGCCAGCAGACGCTAGAGGCGTATTTTCTTTGGTATCGCGGGTTGCGATCGTGATATCACTGTCGTCCAAAAACTGGTCAGCGGAAATGTAAATCCCGTCTTCCCAGTCAGCGAAGGCAGAACCTACACCAAGATTTGTAACTGTCCAAGACACGGAAATTTTCTCACTTAAGCTAGCAGTGGTTGGGGCATTGGCTGCTGTAACGACTAAATCTGGACCAGTGAGGATGATGGCTTGGGCGAATACATTGTTGGTTTCATTGATTTCAACCTGCCTGTTGATGTTGTTGTATGTATAATCAACATCATCAGTAACAAATAATAGGTAGCGTAGGCGCAGCCCGTCGTAGACATCGCCTGTTTCTAAGAAGTAGTCAAAATTAATATTTTGGGTGACTGTATAGCTACCTCCGGCTACCAAAGGCGTATTTTGTCCTTGAAAGGGTGAACTTAGGAGGCGATCGTTGTTGTCTAAAAACTCGTCCTCGGAAATATAAACACTGTCAAACCAGTCACCTAATGCAGAAACTGTACCTTGGTTTATAACTGTCCAAGACACGGGAATCGTTTCATTCACACCTACATATAGTGGAGCTGTTACAGAAGACACTATCAGATCAATATCGTTCATAAAGAATCTCCAAATTGTTTAACAACAAAGAATTCAGAATTGAATTCTGCTTTACAAGGTGGAACTTGTGGGGGTGTAGTATTTAGTTTTATTGCTATATTCGTCCTCACACAGCTATCAAAAAGTTGTTGCTGTGGGGATGACTGATTCATTTTGTACTAGATTTATGTTATGTGGTAAGTTAAGAAACTTGGTGTTCACAAGTTCATTATAAGCCTCTAGGTCTGTTCGCCAGTTGCTAATTATTTGTAATAGAACAGCTAGGCGCTGACTTTGTTCTTCTTGAACAATTGCGTGATTAAAACTGGCGCTGAACAGCACGATGGGCTGTACTGTTTGATCTGGCAGTTGTAACCCTCCTTCATTGATATCCAAACTCATCTGTGCCCCTTCGATGGTGTAACCAAACCGCATCGCAGCTTGCACAGGTGCTTTGCCAAACTCATGCCAGGGGCCAGGATTCAGCAGTGTGCCAAATATATAGTTGCGTGCTGTATTGTTTTGCTCGTTGAAGAAAACATGTCCCCGAAAGTTAATGGACACCCCTTCATAATCTACTTGCGCCAATGTCTCTAGATATTTGCGAGCTACACCCGGAATCTCCACTTCTGTAAATTCTTTAGTCGCAATTACTTCCGAAAAAATAATCCTATTGACTTGTGCAGCTATGCTGATACCTTTTTGGAAAACCACTTGAGCCGTAGAATTGGTTAGAATCGGTTGTTGAGTCAGTTCCCAGTCACTAGGGACTATGCCACTATACTTGAGAAAATCTGGAGTTAAGATTGTCGGATTGTGCTGTTTGGCTGCGATCGCAATGGCAATTTCCTGAACATTTAGACTTTGGCTCATTTGCTTTTTTCTCTGTGCAAGTTTAATTTTTAATTGAGGTAGAGCTAATTAAAAAATTACGTCTCTCTAGATAAAGCATATTTAATTTCTGGAGATATCTATTGCATGCAGTGGAACTCTAATAGCATAGTTCAGGCAGCGATCGCACCCACGACTCGATTTAAAGAATTTTAAATATTTCAGTTGGTACACCCAAATGGATGAGAAATAATTCAGCCAGTAGGGTGAGCCAGATGCGTGAGGTTACATTTTGTAAAAAAAGAGATTCTAGTACTAGAGAACATTGATTTTAACTAACTCTGGTAACAAGAATCCTATGAAACTTACAAAATTAGCTGCCTCTGCACTTGCTGTTGCTTCCATTATCCTTTCATCTGGCATTGCTTCTGCTCAAACAGCAGGTACAAACGCTAACTACGTCGGTGTTGGTATTGCGGCTGGTGCAACCAATGGCGGACAAGGAAACGATGAAGCGCAACTTGGTGGCAATATTCAAGGACGATACGCCGTTCCCAAAACACCTGTTTCAGTACGGGGTTCTGTGTTGTATGGTGGTGATGCCGCTGCAATTATGCCCATAGTGACTTATGATGCACCTATTGCTAGAAACACTAACCTTTACTTCGGTGGTGGTTATTCTTTTGTGACTGATGAAGGTCAAAGAACCCCGTTGGGCAATCAGAATGCACCTGTAGTCACCCTCGGTATTGAGTCAGAAATTAGGAACAATGTCATTGCTTATGGCGATACCAAATGGGGCATTGGTGCCTACAGAAACAGTGATGCTGATGCCGTCAGTTTCCAAGCAGGATTAGGCTACCGCTTCTAGTGATTGCGAGCTAGAAAACAGCTGATTCGGAAGCTAAAGCAATGATATCTGCCAGCTGCGATCGCGATTTATTCTGTCACATCTGAGTTTACAATCTCAGATGTGAACTGTTTTGTCAATCATTTTTATTTATCATTTTTAGAAAAAAATGATATTGGTTATTATTGATAATTTATCTTAAATTAAAAGTATAAATTTTCAATAAATGTATCAGAGATTACTCATGGAAAATATTAATCCCATTTTGGAAATAGTTGGTGAAACAACTGACGTAGAATCTTGGCTAATTCGTGCAGGGCTAAAATTTTCAGACTTAGGTCAAGATGCTGCCAGTAAAGAAATCCGTAAGCAATGGCGAGAGTACCAAGCCGCAGTCCAAAGATGCTGTGCAGTCCTACACCAACCACCTTCACAAGTTAAACTCAGTGGCGATTATGCCAAACTGAGAATACCTGGTGGTGCATCAGAAAGGGTGAGTGCGGGAGTGGTAGCAGAGGGTTAGGAGGAGAATAACTAATGACTCTTGACTGTGCCAATTTTAGATTTTAGATTAAAAATCATTTCGGTTCATGTCCCTTACCCCAATACGCTTGGGTAAAGACGCGATTCATCGCGTCTCTACAAATGGTCTATTTGTCGCATTCTCAAATTGGTATTACATCCCGGTTTTTGTTAGCAACTTGGCTTTGATAGTGCCGCAATTTTTGCTGCTGACGCGCTCTTTTCTCCTCAGTAAGGCTATCAAAACAATAGGGACAGGAGATACCTTTCTCATATTTAGGAGATGCCTTGTCTTCCTCAGAAATTGGACACCCACAACTGAAGCACCGGTCACAACTGCCTTCTTCCAATCCATGACTGACGGCTACGCGCTCATCAAAGACAAAACACTCTCCCTGCCATAAACTTTCTTGGGCTGGAACTTCTTCCAAATACTTGAGAATGCCGCCTTTGAGATGATAAACTTCTGCAAAGCCTTGGGCAAGCATGAAAGATGAAGCTTTTTCACAGCGAATGCCGCCCGTACAAAACAGAGCAACCTTTTTGTGTTTAGTTGGGTCAAGATGGTTTAGCACATAATTGGGAAATTCTCGGAATGAGCCAGTTTGGGGATTTTCTGCTCCTTGGAAAGTACCGATATTCACCTCATAATCATTACGGGTATCAATCACGGTTACTTCTGGATTAGAAATTAAATCATTCCATTCCTGGGGACTAACATAGATGCCAACTTGCTCATTTGGGTCAATTTCAGGTAATCCCAAAGTGACAATTTCTGGCTTCAATCGCACCTTCATTCGTTCAAAAGGCGGGGTTTCAGTATAAGACTCTTTGTATTCTAGGTCTGCTAGACGGGAATCAGAACGTAGAAACCAAAGAACAGAATCAATTGCCTGACGCGAACCCGCAATTGTACCATTAATGCCTTCTTGTGCTAGCAAAATTGTCCCCTTGACACCTTGCGCTTGGCAGTAAGATAGCAAAGAATCTCGTTTCTCGGCAAAATCTGGCAGCTTGACGAATTTATACAATGCTGCGATAACTTGGATATTTTCTGGCTTCATCCCTTTGGTAACGGAACAATATAAGTTAGAATAACAAGGACAAACAAAGTTGCCTGCTATTTTAATTTTACGGGGGTTTAGCTCAGTTGGTAGAGCGCCTGCTTTGCAAGCAGGATGTCAGCGGTTCGAGTCCGCTAACCTCCATTGTCAGCTCAGAGTCGGCGTTGCAGCTCAGTTAATGATTGCAATACGTCCTTGGGTGAAGACGCGATTCATCGCGTCTCTACAAATGGTCTATTTGTCGCATTCTTTTTTCCAATTGGTATTAACTACTAATACAAAAAATGTTTGCGACAAATCACTCCGTCTAAGTTGCACTGTTAGCGGGGGTGGTGGAGAGGCTATACTTCTCGGTTAATGGGGAAAGTTAGTTGTGTAAAAAGTACTGGTAATCTGATTCAACAGTTTCCTTTGGGTAGCAAAGCCAGCAACATGGAAATTGCGATCGCTTGCTACGAAATCGCCCTCACTGTTTACACCCGCAGCGTCTTTCCTGTTGATTGGGCAATGACGCAAAATAATCTGGGGATTGCTTACGGTGACAGAATATTAGGAGAACGAGTGACGACTAGCGACTCAGCGTCTATGCAAAAGCTGTACAATCGCTAGAAATACAATCTGGAGAGCGACTTGCCTAGATCGATTCACTCTACTCAACCACCACTGAAATTTATTCCTCAACAGTTTAACCTGCTGGTACTCATTGGTGACAAGTTAAGGAAAAAGAGAAATTGTCAAGCGAGGGATTTGCGAGGGTAAAAAATCGTGTAAAACTCATTATTTTTCTGGATTCTCAATGAATGTGAAATGTCTGCCGCCGCCCGCCGCTTCAAAAATTTCTAACGAGAGAGTTAAAAATGCTTTATTGAGACAGACCTGCGATCTCTCTCCAACTAACGCAGTGACTTGAACGCCGCGCGGATCTCCTCAGAGAAGAGCTGCGGCTGTTCCCATGCCGGGAAGTGGCCGCCCTTATCAGCCTCATGGAAGTAGCTCAGGTTGCGATAGGCGCGTCGGGCCCACGTCTCTGGAGCGCGATATAACTCCTCCGGAAATACCGTGATGGCTACCGGGAGCGAGATATCGGCGGTCTTCTGCGCCGCCGCGTTCAAGAGACTGGTGTTTTTGTTCTCCCAGTACAGCCGAGCTGATGAGACCGCACTGTTCGTTAGCCAGTACAGCATAATGTCGTCCAGCACCTCGTCTTTCGTCGGGGACTTTTCGGAATCGCCACCTCTGTACGTCCACTGCGCGAAGCCTGGATGCCCGAGCATCCACGCCGCGAGTCCGATTGGCGAGTCTGTCAGACCGTACCCGACTACCTGCGGTTGCGTACCCATCACCGCGGCGTAGGCCCGTTTGTTCTTTAACGTGTCGAGTGAGTCGAACGCCGCGCGTTCCTTCTCGGAGAGTCCCGCAGGCGCAGACCCTCCGTTGGCGAGCACCGCAGCCACGTCGGGCGGGATCGTCGCCGGCAAGTTGATGTTGCCGAGTAATCCTGCTGGTGCCTGGCGCGCCATCGCACTGGAGATGGGGGACCCCCAGTCGCCGCCCTGGGCGACGTAGCGGGTGTACCCGAGGCGCTTCATCAGCTCCGCCCAGGCTCGCGCAATATGGTCGGGGTTCCAACCTTTGCCCGTCGGCTTGCTGGAGAAGCCGAAGCCGGGAATTGACGGAATAACCAGGTCGAAGGCGTCCTCCGGGCGTCCCCTGTAGGCTGTCGGGTCGGTCAGCGGACCAATGATCTTTAGCTGTTCAAATACCGATCCGGGCCATCCGTGCGTGACTATCAACGGCAAAGCGTTAGGATTTTTGGAGCGGACGTGGACAAAGTGAATGTCCAGTCCGTCGATGTTCGTTACAAACTGCGGTAAAGCATTCAACTTCGCCTCGGCTTTTTGCCAGTCGTACTTCGTTCCCCAGTAACGGACGAGTTCCTTCATTGTCGCCAGTTGCACGCCCTGCGACTGGTCGGCGACAGTCTCCTTGTCAGGCCAGCGGGTCGCCGCAATGCGTCTGCGGAGATCGACGAGCGCCTCTTGCGGGACGTGGACGCGGAAGGGACGGATGGCGTTGTCTTCAGTTGCGATCGCCTTGCCCGCGACCTGGGTTTGTGCGCCGATCTGGGCGAATTGCTGTGCAAGCAGGCGAGCGGGCGGTGCCAGAAACACCATTACCGCTAAGAGCGCGACGAGGAGTCGCGAGAGCAAGACGAAGATACCTGCGGTGCGGGCTTTGGTTTTGTAATGTATTTTTTTCAGTTTGGTCATGGTGTTTTCTCTTTGCTGCAAATTGTCCGTTTCACAACTCAGGCTAAACCCGATCAGTAACCGTCAACTTCGACGATGGCCTTGGCAAACTCCCGCGGCGCTTCTTGCGGCAGGTTGTGCCCGACTTGGCTTCGTAAGCCTCTGCCGCTACCTATTCGCCGGCGTACTCGGCGGGTGTGGCAACTCTAACCGCATCATCTGGAAAGAACAGGAAAAACATCCTCCACGTAACGGTCAGCGGCCGCGGCGGCCTCTTCTGGACTGCTGCCGTTCTGACGCGCGCTCAGGTACGGCGCGTACCAGTCCCACCAGTGATGCTCGGCGTGAGTTTTCTCGTAGTGGTCGTGGTACTCTGCCGTCTCACGGAGGATATCTGCAAGGGTTGCGACGTCCGCGGCGCGTGCCTGCGTTAACTCCCACTCACGATCGGGAAGTCGCTCCTTGATCTCCTGGAGCAGCCAGACGTTCCCGTCCAGGTCCTCAAATGAGGCAAATGAGAAGTAGGAACGACCTTGCGGGTCACGCCCGAGGATGCGTGGGTTCTCCACGGTGTTGTTGAAGGGGCCGCCGGTGTAGTGGAAGACTTCGCTCACGTTGACACCGCGAGCGATCAAGTCTTCGCGGGCGGTGTCGAGGTCGTCCACGGCGAGGATTAGGCTGTGCGCCGAGCCAGGATTGTCCGCAGTGACTCCCTTGCCGAAGATGATCGAGGCTTCGGAGTTGGGCGGCGTCATCTGCACGCCGCGGAAGTCGCCCTCCGCGATATCGATGTCGAGCCGCCAGCCGAGATTCTCGTAGAATGCCTTCGCGCGGTCAACGTTGGAAACGCTGAACAGCACAACTTCGAGTTTCATGTTTGGACTGTTTACATGATTGCTACTCATCTTGTTCTCCTTTAGGTTAGTAAGTTTGATGTTCAAATTGGTTACTTTTCATTCTTCTACGAGTGCCCCGCACTCTGTCCACCATCGACGTGAAGGATTTCGCCCGTCACGAAGTTGGCTGATTCGAGGTAGAAGATTGCATCAACGATGTCAGAGATTTCGCCCATACGATCAATTGGGTGCATAGCAGCGAGCTGTGCATGGGTCTCGGCAGGGTGCATTGGCGTCTTGATGTTACCCAGCGCGATCGCGTTCACCCGGATACCGCGCTTGGCATACTCGATCGCCAGCGATCTGGTCGCGCTATTCAGTCCGCCTTTTGTGAGTGATGCGAGTACAGATGGTACGCCAGCGATCGGGTTGTCAACCAGGCTCGTCGATATCTGCACGATATGACCGCTGCCCTGCTTCTCCATCTCGGCGATGGCGAGTTGCGTCATGTGAAAGAAGCCAGTGACATTAGTGCCCAGATATACCTCGTAGTCAGCCTCGGTGTATTGGGTAAATGGCTTGGCGATGAAGATACCCGCGTTGTTGATGAGCGTGTCGATGCGCCCAAAGCGGGACACGCCTTCGGAAATAGCACGCTCGGCGGTTTTTCGATCGGCGATGTCGCCAGGTACTGTGAGAATTGCATCATCGTCCGACGGCTCGATCGAGCGCGAGGTGGCGACCACCCGATAGTTGCGATCGCGGTACGCCTTGACAAGGGCTGCGCCGATGCCCTGCGATGCACCAGTAATAATAGCGACTTTCTGTTCGATGCCCATAGTAAAACTCCTAAGGAAATAATGTGTGAATGTTGCAGATCAAGCTCAGGAATGCTTTGATTGATCTACGAATCCTGACAATTTGATCGCGCCAGTCGGTGTGAGCGTGGTTGTACAGTAGCGTTGCAGCGATTACCTACGGTAGGCTTCGCCAACGCGCGTGGCAAGCGTTGATTGCACTCAATGATCCACTCAAACTGCTCCTATGACATAGCTGGCGTGACCATTGAAGTGAGAAGGCTTCGAGTCAGTTCCTCAGCGTTGCCATTCTCTAGAGTGTATACTGCTGCATTGAGTTGTTCGGCAGTAAACACTGCCCTGGACTCTGCGATTTCTTGAGCGTTCCAATGCGATCGCGAAACGACCAACGGAGATTGATCAACCAACACTAATCAATCAACTTCATCTAATCCAAACAGATCAAGGTAGCTCCAGATCAGAGAACATGAATGTTTTTCTTTGCATGTTGTCCTTTCCCAACGCAGTTTGAAAATCATTGACAATCAGTGCGTGCATTACTGGTGATGGCTTCATCTTCCAGTTCTTACCCAAGGACTGCACACCTGTGCTTACGAACGAACTGCGTTCAGCCGATTTCCGGCGGATTCAAATATATCGACTGCTCATTGCCAAGGCTTCGCTTAACTTCCCTGGTGAAGTCGTCGGCCAGTACCTCTTCCTTGTTGTCCTCAATGCCAGTCAGGGCGGCTTCGGCAACCTGCCGTGGATGGATCTTCTTCATCTCGAAGCCTTTGGTCATGTCGGTATCTATAAAGCTGACATGCAGACCGAGCACTAATGTCTTCTGGTTCCGCAGATCGATGCGTAAGGCATTGGTAAAGCTCCACGCCGCTGACTTCGAGGCGGAATACGCTGCAAGTATTGGACGTGCATACCAGGTGGCATCCGACAAAACATTGATGACCGCTCCACCCCCATTCTTGGCAAGAATTGGAGCAAATGCCTGGCTGACCAGAATCATGCCATAGTAGTTAGTCTCGAAAACTTCCCGCGCGATGTCGATCATGGTTGGATCTAGGGTACTGCTGGTGAGCCGACCAATACCCGCGTTGTTGACCAGCACAGTGGTATCGCCGCACTGTGTCACGGCCGCAGCGATCGAGGTAGGATCGGTCACATCGAGTTTGACCTGAATGATACCTGGCGTTTTGGCTTCAGTCGGACTACGCACCCCGGCGTAGACCTTTTTGGCCCCACGGTCAAGTGCCTCGTGCGCGAATGCCAAGCCTAAGCCGCGACTAGCGCCAGAAATAAAGACTACGGAATCTTGAGTTTTCATCTTCAGTTTTGGAAATAATGTGTGAAGGTTGCAGGTCATGGTAGCGACTGGCAGCCATGCTTCGATTTCCTGTGCCATTTTCGCGGCGTTGCTCTGGTACATCGCGATCGCATCCTTCCCGACGGGCAAATGCAGTGGCGGACGTTCTGTATTGGCGAGTTGAATAATCACCTGAGCAAACTTTTTCGGATCGCCAGGTTGGTTTCTGTGTAGCGCATCGGCTCCGCTACGCATCGGTCCTACTGTTTCCTGGTAATCGTCGATAATGGTTTTAGCGGCTACATAAGATTCAGCGCTCAGGAAGTCGGTACTAAAAAGACCGGGAGCTACTGCGGTGACGTGGATGCCGAGTGGTGCTAGTTCAACCGCTAACCCTTTCGAGAGACCTTCGATCGCAAATTTGGTAGACCCGTACAATCCCCAGCCCGGAACTGCATCGTAGCCGAACAAGGACGTGATATTGATGACCCGCCCGGATTTTTGCTGGCGCAGGTACGGCAACACCGCACGAGTCACGTTCAATAACCCAAACACGTTGGTATCATACTGTTTGCGGACTTCGGCATCGGTGGCTTCTTCGATCGCAGTAACCATGCCAAACCCGGCATTATTGACTAAGAGATCAACCCGTGGCAAATCGATAACGCTGGTCGGCATCTACATAGGTGATACAAACAGGTAGAGCGTCCGTAATCACTCGTAATTCCTGTTCTCGCTCGCGCAGTTCTGCTTGGCTTTGCTGTAAAGCTGCCGTCCTTTGAGCTACCTGTTGCTCTAAGGTGCGGTTGTAATTGGCTAAGAGGTGTTCTGCTTGTTTTGGAGATAAATATGCGAGTGTCCCTTCTAAAACATGAGGACTTTTAAAAGTCGGATTCGTGCGGTTAAATTGGGTGGCAATCCCAAAGTCAATAATTTTTACAACGCCAGTATCCAGATTCAGGACTATGTTTCCAGGGTTGATATCTTTATGAATGACATTGGCTGCATGGATTCTGCCCAGAATGTCGCAAATAGCGATCGCCAGACCTAGAAAAGTGGATAAAGGTATAGGGCAAAAGATATCTGGGCGGTTTTGCATCCATTGCTCTAGGGACTCTCCCCCAAAATCTTCTAAGAGAATCACCAGAGTGCGTTGATAATCCTGCTGGCTGTAAGCCTTGACAACTCCTTCCAGATTCAGGGAACGGGTAATTTTATATCTCGCCGATGCATGTCGGTTGGTGGCGGCTCGTGGACATCTGATGCCATTGCGCCGCCACTAGGCAGCGCAATGGCATCGCTGGAGGCCAGCGAGACGGAGATTCAGACGGCGATCGAAAAGCTGAGTTTGATCGGCAGCGTGGATATTGCAGCCCTTTTTGTCCCCCCGTATGCATCAAGACATTCCAAAAACCATCTCAATCGATGAATCTGCTACTCCTAATCAGGTTTTGATTGCTCGACTGCATTGCCTACTAGATAAGTCTTTACAAGTTACTGAGCAATATTTTGGAGTTCAGGCACAGGGTAATTTTATTGATCGCTGTCGTCGCTTGGAAGAGGCTGGTTGGAATTATATTTACCGGGAAGATTTGCCAGACATCAATGCTTTACCACCTTTCAAACGCGGTTTAGCAGCCTGTGAAGTCTGCTAAAAGTTCCAGAACAACTCCATTTGTCCAGCCGAAGCCAATTTCGTTAGAACTATATCCAAAAGAGATTTCATCGGAGACGTTAGCAGAACAGCGTTCAACATCGTATTTCTCAACAATGGTCTTGTGATGCCCGAATTCCTTAATCACCATAGCCAAGAACTTGTTCGCAATGCGATCGCCTTCCGTATGAAATCCATAACGGTGAAGTCCCTGGACAGCAATTAATGTCAGTGGTGCCCAACCAAAGGGAGCATCCCACTGGTTGCCGGTGACACGAGTACTGGTTAAGATTCCGCCTGGGGCTTCAAACAAAGAGAGATTTTCGACGACGCGCTGGGCTTGGTCTTGAGAAGCAATTCCCAGCCACAGAGGATAGAACGTGGTAGCGAATTCGTAATGGCGGCGTTTTCCAGTCTGGAAGTGATAGTCTAAATATAGTCCCTGTTCTTCATGCCAGAGACACTGATCGATGCGATCGCGGCGGATATCTGCACGATCGCGCCATTGCTGTTCTATTTGTTCGTTCCCGAAAATACGGTTAATTTGGGCTAAATCTTGTTCTACCTGATACAGCAAACTGTTCAGGCACACAGGAGCATAGTGGAGGATATCAGCGCTGAAGGGGCCAAATCGGTTGGTGATATCAAAACCGGACTCGCGCATGGTGCGATCGCCTTTGTAAAATAGACTGGTCAGTTCGTCATTTTCCCGGTCGTAGTAAAGACTGACATCATAATCGTCAACCTCAGAAGTTTTATAATACTCCTTGACGCGATCGTAGTGGCTTTTTCCTTCCTCATCTCGCTCAGAAAACAAAACTTCTGGCGCGGGGCCTTCTCCAAAGGCATAAAATCGAGATAAGCCTGTTGCAGCATTCAAGTGAGGCGGTACTACCCAGTAATAGTAAAACTGCTCTAAAAGCGGTACGGTTGATTTTAACCACTCTTGATCCTGGGTGTGCTGGAATAGCGCCAGAACCATCATGCTGAGGACGGGAGGCTGCGATCGCGACAGCATATAAGTCCGGTTGGCATTGAGGATGATGCCGTAATGCTGCACTTGGTACAGCAGTTGGTCAACTTGGCTTTGGGCTAGCTCCCATTCCTGATCGCGCAAAAGTCCCAGTAATATAAAGTAACTGTCCCAGCCATACATTTCGTTAAAACGACCACCGGGTACGATATAAGGGCCTGGGAGGTACAGCAATCCATGATCTTTAATGGCTTCGACTTCTGTTGGTAGAGTCCGAATTTCTAGGCGTTGCATATCTTTTGCAGATAGCGATCGCTCTAACACATCTTGAATGTTGGGACAATTTTCTGAGGGTGAAATGTAGATTATCCAGGGAGTTTCTTTTTTGTGGTCTAGCTTGGTATCCTTGGCAGATTGTAATAAGTGTTCGTGCGATCGTGTTAAGGTTTTCCACGTTTTTTTGATGTGGGATTGCACGGCGTGAATCTGTGCGGTGGTGGGTGGTGTGGTCATATGTTTTTTTTAACGCAAAGGAACGCAGAGGGAACCGCAGAGGAACGCGGAGTTTTTACTCGCCATTGTTAATTAGTAGGGCTACGGGGAAGTGGGTGAGGGCGGTGGCGATAGATAATGTTTCTGTGGTTTGTAGGGGTTGCTGAGTTAGGACGTTTTTCCAGGTTCCAGGGGGTAATTGCAGGTGCGTATCTTGCCAAACTTCGCCTAAAGGATGATGTCCAGGTTGGATGAGGGTAGTTAGGAAGCGGGGCGCGATCGCGATCGCTGTTTGATTTTCTTCACGCCGCGCAAAGGCAATAATGTGATTGGCGTGGGTTCCGTGAATTTCTAATGGCTGATAGTCGCCGTTTTGGAATAAGGAGACATAGCTTGTCCTGGCTCTGAGTAATTGAAGCGTTAAAAACAGTTTGATTCTGCCGTCCGTTTTGTGGTTTAATAAGTCCCGAATCAGTTCTAGAATGTCTGTTTTTACTTGCTCGCGGATGTCGCTTAAATAAGCACGTCGCTGTTCAAAATCCACGGGACGGCGATTGTCTGGATCTACTAAACTTAATTCCCAGAGTTCCGTTCCTTGATATAAGTCGGGCACACCTGGCGCAGTAATCTTTAGTAGGGTTTGGGAAAGGGAATTGAATATACCATAGTCTGCAATTCGCTGCTGAAAAGGACGAAAAGCTTCCAGGAATTTCCCTGAGATGGCAGGATCTAGCACTTTGTCAATAAAGGAAGTACAAGCTTCTTCGTACTCGCTATCAGGGCGTAACCACGCTGTATGAACTTTCGCTTCTCGAATTGCTTTAATCATGTAGTCTTTCACCCGTTCCACAAAGGACGCATGTTCATCTTCCGCAAAGGGAAACGCCCCTACCAGGGTTTGATAGAGAAAATACTCATCGTTGCGATCGGGCATAGCAAATCCGTGGCCTTGTCTGTGATATTGTCGATTCATGGCACTCCAGGTATTTACCTGCTGCTCCCACTCATCGGGAATTTCTGATAGCACATTTAACCTTGCCCGGACATCTTCACCGCGTTTGGTATCGTGGGTGGCTGTGGTGTTCATGGTATGAGGCCATGTTTCTTGGTGCTTTTGGTTAAAACTGTGGAAGTCAGCGACAGAGATGCCAAAATGACCGGGATTTCCTCCCACTTCATTCAGCGATAACAAACGATTGTAAACATATAGTGTGGTGTCTTCTACGCCTTTTGCCATCAGCGGCCCACTGTATTGCTGCATTCGCAAGACAAAATATATCCACTGTTCGCGTTCTGTTTGAGTCAGAGAATTATCAAACTCCAGCAGCATCAGCTTTTCAATAAAGGTCAATTCGTGCTGCAATAGGGGCGTTTGTTGTTTGGCTTGATGAATTACTTTTTGAATGGTAGCGCGATCGCTATCTCCAATTCCATCGGGGGTGATGTAAGTGCGGTAAATCGGGAACTGAGTTAAAACTTCGGCGATCGCTCTTTTGAGTCCATTCAAGGTAAAATCATTGCCATAGCGATATTTGCTGGAAATATTCTTTAACAAAAGAGCCAGGTTATCAATGTCACCTGCTAAATTCTTTTCCAATATCAGGTGCTTTTTATCCTTCACCACCGATGAATAATCTACTCTTGAACCAATAAAGTTATGGTAAATTTTATCGAACTGTGATTGATTTTCAGTTTGACAAAATACGCCATTTACATAGTTCAAAAAGTCATATCCCGATGTTCCTTCAATTGCCCAATCTTCGGGTAAATCTTCTGTGAGTTCCAGAATTTTCTCAACAGTGATATAAACATCGCCGACTTTTTCCTGTAGCCGTTGAAGATACTGGATGGGGTTATAAAGTCCATCAATATGGTCAATGCGTAAACCTGTAAATTTGCCCTCCTCAACCAGCTTTTGAATCAGGCTGTGGGTATTATTAAAGACCCGCAGTTCTTCAACTTTAACGGAAATCAGTTCATTGACAGTAAAGAAACGCCGATAGTTCATTTCTTCCGCCCCAACTTTCCAGAAGGCGAGACGGTAAAACTGATCATTCAGTAAATCATCTAGAAGGTTAAAACTATCTGAATTACCCGCTTCTCCATTGAAAGTTTTAATATTTTCGTCAATGAACTCGCGGATAGCATCGTTTGAAGTGTAGAGTTCCCAAACCAATCCTTTAATAAATGCAATTTGGTCTTGTCGCTGTTTACCCGCAACCTCTGAAGGCACACTTTTGAGAATGTAGAGAATTCCCAACAGCTTAATAAAATCGGGGTGATTGCGTCCCAGTGTACGGGTGAGTTTACCCAAATTATGAGTGATAAATTTTGTGTAAGACTCTAACCGCAGTGGCAGTTTCAAGCTGTAATAATTTACAGTTAAACCGTTTTGTTCGTATTCCAGTTGAATGTGTCCGTTTTCTAAGGATGCACCATAGAAGTCTCCCAGGAGCGGTGCTAGAACTCGCTCTTGGCGATCGCCAAAGGGAGCATTCCAAGAAAGGTCGAAGTAATCGGTATACGTGGAATCTGGCCCGTGTTCCAATACATCCATTAAATAATCGTTTTCGCTGGTATAAGCCATGTGGTTTGGCACAATATCTTGTAACCAACCCATACCAAGAGATTGAACTTCAGCAACTAAGGCATCAAAGGACTCATTAGTTCCTAGTTCTGGGTTTAATTGAGTAGCATCTACTATATCGTAGCCATGCGTACTCCCGGAGCGTGCCTTGAAAATCGGGGAGGCATATAAATCGGAAACACCTAAATCTGCTAGATAAGAAGCGATCGCTTTAGCGTTGTCAAAGCCAAACTGAGGTGTGAACTGAATTCGATAGGTAGCGGTAGGAATTCGCATATTTTTTTATTCGTAATGTGGAGTTTGAGCCTCTGAGGGTGGAAGTTGACCTTCTGAGGGTGGAAGTTGAGCCTCTGAGGGTGGAAGTTGAGCCTCTGAGGGTGGAAGTTGACCTTCTGAGGGTGGAAGTTGACCTTCTGAGCTTAAAACTTTGGCGTTGCTGAAATTCCTCGTTCCCAGGCGGAGCCTGGGAACGCATTCGTTGAGTCTCTGGCTCAATGTCTGACTGGAGGCAGAGCCTCTAATCAGTCATTCCCAGGCGGAGCCTGGGAACGAGGAAATCGAGCTTTTTTCGACTTGTGTGTACACTGTAGGCGCCTCTGCGTGTTAGCGGGGCGTAGCCCGGCAAATTCCTATTCTCAATCAGCAACGCCAAAACTTCAAGTTCTAACTTTCCACTTCATACAGGATTATACTAGTGGCTTTTATTCTCAGTTCTTGTCCCGCAGATAAATATTCAGAAGTTTCAGAACCAGTACCAGACCATGAGGTACCTGCTGAATCTAATAGCTTATGAGCATTGCGCTCAATTGGCAGAGTCACTGTCACTGGAGACGAATTAAAATTCATCACAAATATTAATTCGCTCGATTCGCACCAACGACGCACAACAACCAACCGCTTATCTTCATCGCTAGTCGCTTCGATGAAGTTGCGGTCTTGCTTCAAAAGTACTGGATGCGTCTTGCGTAAATTAATTAAGTGACGATACCAATCCCACAAAACTTTGTGGTTGCCGTCATTGCGTAATTGCCAATTAAGTTTAGAACGCAGAAAAGTTTCTGCTGCTTCGGGATCTGGGGGATCATCGGCATAGTGAAATGGTTCAAACTCTTCTTTGCGCCCGGCTCGAACAGCTTGAATTAAATCGGGATCGGAGTGACTGACAAAGTAAGTGAAGGGTGCTGTTTCCCCATATTCTTCTCCCATAAACAACAGGGGTAAATTGGGTGACAGCAACACAGCGCCAGCAGCTAACTTTAATCCCTCAAAAGAGATGCGCTGGCTGAGGCGTTCTCCTTTGAGTTGATTGCCGATTTGGTCGTGATTCTGAATGCAGACAGAAAATTGTGATGGCGAGCGATCGCCACAAGGTATACCATGAAATCGTTTGCGATCGGGCGAGTACTTCCAATCGTAGATAAAAGTATCATTATAAGCTTTCGCCAAATCAGCACATTGCCCAAAATCCTGATAATATCCTTGGCGATCGCCTGTTAAAAGTGTATGTAATGCATGGTGAAAATCATCATTCCACTGAGCATCGATTCCATACCCACCCAATTCTGCTGGACGAATTATTTGCGGATTATTCAGATCACTTTCAGCAATTAGATGGCGTTTCCATGTTTGCCCTTGTTGTGATAAATTATGAACCGCTTGGGCCAGTTCCCATAAAAAATGCTTCGCGCCCATGTCGTAAATTGCCTGAATAGCATCGAGCCGCAATGCATCAATGTGGAATTCGCCTAACCAGTAAAGCGCATTTTCAATGAAATAGTTTCGCACGCCCTGACTATGGGCATCGTCGAAATTCATCGCATCGCCCCACGGCGTTTTATAACTTTTAGTAAAATAGGGCGCGAACTGATTCATATAGTTGCCTTCTGGTCCAAAGTGGTTATACACCACATCCAATACAACAGCAATGTCGTGTTGGTGGCAAGCATTCACTAGTTGCTTCAGTTCGGCTGGACTACCGTAGGAATTTTGGACAGCAAAATGGTAAACGCCGTCATAACCCCAGTTGCGGTATGTCAAAGAAGCCTCAATATGAATATCTCCCGGAAACTGGGAGATAGGCATGATTTCAATAGCGTTAATTCCCAGCTCCCTCAGTTCCGGTAAGCGGGGAATGATGGCGGTAAAACTTCCTTCAGGCGTAAATGTCCCAACATGGAGTTCATAGAAAATCATCGACTCCAAAGGAATGCCAGCCCATGCTTCATCAGTCCACTCAAACTGTTGATCGACAATTTGAGACGGCCCGTGTACCCCTTCAGGTTGATACTGCGATGCCGGATCGGGAAAGGCGTCTTGACCATTCAAGACATATTGGTAAAGTGTACCTGGATAGACATCGTTGACTTTTGTATGCCAATATCCCTCAGACTGCGGCTTGAGGGGAATTAGCTGCTGTTCTGGGGTTAAAATTTGTACCGTGACGCCATCTAGTAGCGGCGACCAAACTGTAAATTCACACTCTCCGTCACCCAAGTAGTTAGCACCAATTCTCACGCAGTATCCTCCCGTCAGTTCAGTGTTATGCCAAATTGTGGTGCGATCGCAAATGTCATTGATTGCACAATGTTTACAAACGCGCCAGATAGCATAATGGTTGGTCTAGCAGAGTTTTTGCTAGCACCTGGAGGCGGATTTTTTATCAAGACAAATTCTGTCTAATTAGCTATTTATCATCTAACGCCCACTCATGTTATGCCGTGCTTCTCACCGACAAGACTGCGATCGCTTTAATTCTTAAGCGTAGCCGACGATATCATGGAATGAACAGCCGACCAACCCCTTTGTAATTATCAAGATCTACAGCGATTTCGATCAGCCGTTCAGCACAACACTCTCGATATTCAGCTTCACTCAAACGATCGAGATTCCCAATCGTCAACACTGGAAACGAGTTCTCTGTATTCTTTTCCCGCATAACCTGCTCAAGTGAATCCTCACCCTTCATATTTCGGTTAGCAGTGAGGATCATCATCTGATGCTCTTGAGCATAACGCCAGACTACGCGTAGACGCGAAGCGGCTTGTCGTTAGACATCACTACTTTCCATTGACAGTTCAGCCTCTCTAAAGGTGACAAATTGGACAGATTGGAACTCTAGCCAACCACGTTTTGCCAATATACCGAGAAAAATCAGCGCGTAACCGTCGAGATTGTAGTCAACTAAGAAAGTCATTGTTTTTGTGCAGCACGTCTCGCTCTCTGCTCCTCAAGCTTTGCCCAAAACCCTTCTTGCCCTGGTTTATGTGGCATTGTTGCGATTCGAGCAAAGCGTTCACGGTTGCGATCTTCCCAGTACCGACGAATTTCTTCTCTGTTTTGAAGAACCTCCTGATACTCAGCCTCGACTTGAGACTGATTTGCCTTAATGTAGGACAAAGCTGCATTAATTTGTGCGTCCGTGAGGTTAAACGTGTCACGAATCAGTTTAGGAGGATAATGAGCCTTCAAGAGATCGATCACATCATAAAGGCTAGTGCGCGTGCCAGCGATCGTGAGTCCACGCTCGGTAGGAATAATAAGTGCCTGCTGATTGGTTGCCGAAGTCATACCCATCACCTCCTAGAGTCTATCTTTATGGTATCTTACAGAAAAAGCAAGGTGAGCAACGCCCACCCCACGACTTCGCAATTAGCCTAGTACAGTTGGTCAGTTGATTTGGGTATTTGTAAACTGCTCCAATGTATCATTCAGTGTAGTTTTGTCCAGCAATTGCTGACTTAGAGTAATCCAAGAAATAAATGATCCAAACCACCATCTAATTTGGACTAAATGCTAGCTCAGGCTCAAAATTGCTCATTACCTGTTTTACAGCTACCATCCACGCAGTATGAAGATTGATAAGTATTAGAACGCTTACCAAAGATGGTGTAACGATTATCGCGGATTTGTTCGTAAAAGCGATCGCCTGCCCACTTCATCCCCGGTAATGCTCGATAAGCGTCTACAAATATGCTTCCTGCTGGCAATAATCGCCCAATTTTTTCTACTGCGTTACTGCCTTGCCAACGTCTTTGGGGTTGATTACCATCAATTAAAATCATCCCCTGTTCACAGTCTTGGGCTGTAATTCCCCATTGTAAAAGGGTCTGCTCGTCTTGCATGGGAGCGTAGAGAAACAGCTTTCCTTTGTCTAAAGTTTCAAGCAATTGTACTGAGGTAACGCAGAGATTACAATTGCCATCGTAGATTACGTAGTAAGTCATAAAAATAATAGCTCTTTTGCAATTTACTTGTCAGATGTGTCTAAACACAACTTTGGTATTCTAGCTTAGAAAACCGTAGCGATCGCTACTTTATTCACTTGCTTTCCGATACTGTGGCGATGGTTAAATATGTATAATGTCGTCGAGTTTAAGTTGTAAATTTGGCAAGATATCCGAAAGAAGTTGGCGAACAAGGGCGACTCGCAACTTTTGGCGGAGAAATTTATCTCAGAAATTTAGCGATCGCAAAATTAGTTAGCCAAGTTGCAGCAGAAATTGGACACACACCTTCACAGGTAGCATTAGCTTGGTTACGCGCTCAAAGTGGGGTGATTATTCCGATTATTGGGGCACGTAAATTAACTCAGTTTCAAGACAACTTAGCTTCTCTAAATGTCACGCTCTCACCAGAACATTTGCAACGCTTAAATGAAGTGAGTCAAATTGAACTAGGCTTTCCCCATGACTTCTTACAAAGTGATGCAATTCGCGATGCCTGCGGCGGGCTGCGCCTACGCCTTTTCGGTGGTACATTCAATACCATAGAAAACCATCGTGTCTAACCTACTAGTCATAAACCTTAACATATTCAAGCGTTAATTCCATCTGTCGTCAGAGAGTTTCGCATAGCCCACAAGTATCTGTAGAGTTAATTGTAAAAGCCACTAACGTAGAATTATGAGCGACAACACCATTTCATCACGTCTATACCCTACCCGCATTGACATTCCTGCCGAAGCGCGAGTGCAAATTGTAGTACTTCTTAACCAAACCTTGGCAGCTACTTCGGATCTGAAAACCCAAGCAAAGCAAGCGCACTGGAATGTTAAAGGAACTGACTTCTACCAGCTACACCTGTTATTTGATGAACTTGCTGGGGAATTGGAAGAGTACATCGATATGGTAGCTGAACGGATCACAGCTTTAGGTGGATACGCTTTTGGAACAGTCCGCGCTGCTGCTAGTAATTCAATTCTGCCAGAATATGCCTTAGATGTTTTGGATGGCAAAGACCACGTAACAGCGTTGTCAGATCGCTTTGCACTTTATGCTAAACATATCCGGGGAGCGATCGCTACAACTGATGAATTAGATGATGCTGATACGGCTGATCTTTACACCGAAATTTCCCGCACCATTGATAAACGACTCTGGTTCTTAGAAGCTCATCTGCAAGTAGCAGAAATTAAGGCAGAGAATGGAAAAGCGGATACTACTAAAACTCAAAAGATACCTGCTGCTGTCAAATAAGCACTTCTGAGAAAAGTAGCCTTTCTCAAATTTAGTTAAATCTTAAGTATGGTGCGTTATGGTGGTCAACGCCGTGGGCGGGTTTACAGACTTGAAGCGACTGGCAAACCCGAAGGGCTTCAGCCTAACGCACCATATTATATAGCGGTACGTTAAGCGCTTTGATTATATTTAAATCCGGTTCAATTAAGGGTTATTCGTGTATATGATTGGTCAATGTATTGGATTACATTTTCTTTCGTGAAAAATTATATCGAAAGATGCGCCTAACACATCCTAGCAAAATGGTTTCTTTAAGAAGTCCAAAATTTTATTATTCAATGATTTAACTTAAAATCTCACAGTATCTTTTTGGTAAGTACGTTACTTTAAAGTGCGTACTTTTCATTTGATATGTATATGCTTTACTATCTAAATAGTTCAAAAATACGTTTAATCAATAGACCTCTTGCAAAAATCAAAAAATCAGGAATGTCATTCTGAGCGGAAGGCAGTAGAGAGAAAAATCTCACTCCTATGTTTAGCTCTGCTTAACATGACAATTTAAGCATTTATGCAAGAGGTCTAGTAAGAATTCTAACTTTTGAATTCTCTACTAAAAAATAATTAACTGCGAGGTAAATCTATGGCTCAAAGTACAATTAATCACCTAATTCATGATCGAAATGCACGTGGTCATGCTCAAATAGGCTGGCTCGATAGTTATCATACATTTTCCTTCGGTAGTTTTTACGATCCTAACCGCATGGGATTTCGCTCTCTGCGGGTGATCAACGACGATCGCATTGCCCCTGGTGCTGGATTTCCTACCCATAGTCATAAAGACATGGAAATCCTCACATACGTCTTAGAAGGTGCAGTAGAGCATAAAGATAGCTTGGGTACAGGGTCAGTGATTCGTCCCGGTGACGCACAGATTATGAGCGCTGGAACTGGGATCAGCCACAGCGAATTTAATCCCTCACCTACGGAAGCTCTCCACTTGCTACAAATCTGGATTTTACCTGAGCAGCAAGGGTTGAAACCAAGGTATGAACAGAAAAACTTTTCCCTCGAAGAAAAGCAAGGCAAACTCTGCTTAATTGCTGCTAAAGATGCGCGCGATGGTGCTGTAAGAATTTACCAGGATGTTGATTTATACGTATCTGTTTTAAAGGATGGTGATGTTGTCAATTATCAAGTAAAACCTCATCGTTACGCCTGGTTACAAATAGCGCAAGGTGTAGTCAACTTAAACGGAGAGGAACTCAGAGCAGGCGATGGTGTGCAAATCAATGGCGAAGAACAGCTAGAAATTAGCACCAACATCGGCGGCGAAATCTTGCTTTTCGATTTAGCGTGATATAGCAATCCTGAATTAAACGCGCAGAAACAAGATCCCCGACTTCTTTGAGAAGTCGGGGATCTGTGGCTTGCAATTCTTACAAATCAAATAGGATTACTGTATATTGATGAAATCTTGCAACAGCACGACCGATTAGCGCAGGACTTACGTAAGAACTACTCAAGATAGCAACCAGATTGTCCGCACAACCGCTATAGTTTAGTTGTGAATAATTGAGGATGTTGCAGATGGCATACAGTGATTTCACACTTATCAAAGTTCGAGAAACGTTTCAACTTGTAATTGATGAAAAGCGGAATCTATTCAAAGATGTATTGCCTATTCAACCTTCCGCTAGCTTAACAACGCTCTTAGAAGAATATACTCAACTAGCAACTGCCATCAACACGGAAAAAGCCCGTTCAGAATTACTAATTATGCCAGTTCTGACGGAAGTTAGACGACAGTTAAGTTATCAAATATCACTGTTTTCTGGAACAGATTTTGATGTAGATAGTAGTAAAGGATTGAATGGATTTTGTGATTTCATTCTCTGTGGTTCGGAAGAACAGTTTTACATTAAAGCGCCTGTGCTTACAATTATTGAGGCAAAAAATGAAAATATCAAAGGTGGTTTAGGACAATGTATTGCCACTATGATAGCTGCCCAATTATTCAATCAAAATGCTCAACAAGAAGTTAAGACAATCTATGGAGTTGTCACTAGTGGAACCAACTGGCGGTTTTTAATGTTGGAAGGAGTAACAGCATACATTGATATAGTTGAATACTACATCAATGATGTTGATAAAATTAGTGGTATTTTGTTGCAACCATTTCAATCAATACGTTTCGGTTAAGGCAAAAGACGCGATAAATCGCCGTCTCTACAATAATCAATCTTTCGTCGTGACGACGATTTATCGCGTTTTACCGATCTAGAATTTTTATTCTGCTTTGCTACAAGCACTGACTACAGTATCAGCTTTTGGGATGTTGGCTACACCTACGAAGTGGGACAAACCGCAGCAGGAGATGCGATCGCACTGCGAATTTGACTACAATCCTTAGAAAGAGCAGCAAAAACCTAAATGTCTAAAAAGTCCGATTCGCAGTTCCAAAATCTCTTTACTTCACAAAAATCAACCAACTGGGACGAAAGATTAGCCCAAATAGCCTATCGCTTTAACCGAGAGTATCAAGGTGAAACCTTTGAACTGCCAACAGAAGTACAAGCGATGCCGATATTTCGGGAGTGGATTGGAGGTAGTTTCTCAGGAAGAATTGCTTCCCGTTTCTGGGAAATTGCTCAACCTCAAAAAAATCAGCATTGTATAGATATTGGCTGTGGTATCAGCTTTTTAATTTATCCTTGGCGGGATTGGCAAGCATTTTTTCATGGGCAAGAAATCAGTAATGTGGCACGGGATACCCTTAACTCCCGTGGGCCGCAATTGAATTCCAAGCTGTTCAAAGGTGTTGAATTGGGAGCAGCTGATCAGTTAAGCTATTCATCAGAGCAATTTGATCTTGCGATCGCAACGGGATTTAGTTGTTATTTTCCCCTTGAATATTGGAATGCTGTACTGATAGAAGTCAAGCGGGTGTTGAAACCAGGTGGCCATTTTGTATTTGACATCCTTAATCCAGAACAGCCTTTAGCGGAGGATTGGGCTGTTTTAGAAACCTATCTGGGGGCTGAGGTGTTTCTAGAACCTTTAGCTGAGTGGGAAAAAACGATTAAAGCTACTGGTGCTAAAGTAATAACGCAGAAATCAACCGAATTATTCGAGTTGTACAAGGTTCGGTTTTGAAAAGAACATTCGCAGAAGGGAAACCCATAAAGAAATTTAGGGGTTTCAAACAAGGACACCTTTTTTGTCTACGGGACGCTACGCGATCGCACTGGGTGTCCCCTAAAAAAATCTTTTTATTTTTACTTCATAAATTTATTCAATATCTTCTGTTTCTGGTGAACAATGGCCTCACACACTTCACTGCTTTGACTGTTTGAATCCGTGTCGAAAGCATGATTTATACTTCAATACCTTTGCCAAAATAAGAGCCAACAAAAATTTGGGCAAAAATGGCAAAATGACCCATACATAAGCGTTTAGCTTATAAGGTAGCTTGGAATATCAAACCCTTGATACTACGGACAATACGTTAAAAAACCTTGTGGGAAACCTTGAAGGAATTTTTAGGACTTATTGTTTTTGCCAAGCCTCAGAGAAAAGGGAGTTCAGATATCAACTCACCCTCGTAAATTGGCAAAGGTATTGATACTTTAAAAGAACTTACCGATAGAATTAAATGTTTTTTTTTGCCAAAATGATAAATGTAAGTGATTAAAATTTAGATACCAAGTCTTAGGAATACATAAATGGCAGGGATGACACTTGAGCAGCTAAAAATATTTTTGGCTGTGGCGCATCACTTACACTTTACTCGTGCAGCAGAAGAGCTTTATATTACACAACCTGCTGTTAGTGCTGCAATCCACAACTTAGAGCAAGAATACGGTGTGAAACTGTTCCATCGAATTGGCCGCCATGTTGAAATTGCTGAGGCTGGTAGATTACTCCAAGTGGAAGCGCAGAAAATTCTCGATCAAGTAACTTTGACTGAAAGGGGATTGCGGGAATTGAACAATCTACAACGGGGTGAGTTGAAATTAGGGTCGAGTCTGACAATTGGTAACTACTGGCTACCAAGTAAGATTAGTGAGTTTAAGAGTCGATATCCCAGCATTCAAATTAACTGTAGCCTGGCGAATACAGAAGAGATTTGTGTAGGAACGGCGACAGGGCAGTTTGATTTGGGTTTGGTAGAAGGAGATGTTAAGCCAGCGCTTCAGAGTACTCTAGAATACGAAATTGTGGGGAGCGATCGCTTACAAATTGTGGTGGGACAAACTCACCCTTGGTTTGAGTGGGGAGAAATTGATTTAACACAACTAACTAAAACTCCCTGGGTGATGCGAGAACCAGGTTCTGGTACCCAGCAAAGGTTTGAGGAAGCCCTACAAAATTGGGGAATCAATCTCAGTGAACTCAATGTAATTTTAGTATTCAACAGTGGAGAGATGACAAAAGCAGCGATTGAAAATGGTTTAGGTGCAATTGGAATTTCTGAATTAATGGTAAAAAAAGAAATCCAGTTGGGAACTTTGCGAGCAATTCGAGTTATTGATAATAGAAAGGGCTATGGTACGATGCCTACGGTGGTCACTGAGCCAAGCTACGCAGAAATAATTCGACCTTTTTTCAAACTTAAGCATCGTCAGCGTTTTCAAACTGCCATCTCCAAAGTCTTTGAACAAATGTTGACATCATGCACGTTAGATGAATCACATCAACATATAACAAAAGATAAAAGCGGAAAGATTAAAGGTTAAAATCCAATACGTTTGGATTAAGGCTTAAATAGTTGTAAATGATGAACATCGTCGCTCTTACCAGCGCTGACGTTACGCCCTTAAAGGATATATGATAAACACTAGCAAAACCTATCAATCAATCTGGTGATTTGTTTAAATTTCAGCGATGCAAACCAGTTTATTTACTATTATCTTGCGATTTTTTGAGATAAGATTTAGCCCAAGCATAGCGTTGTGCATCTTTTCTCAGTAAATATTCTGCTGCTTCATGTCGTTTTTTCTCATCTTTTGTACTCCTGATTACTCGTTTGATTTCAGCATCTATATCTTCAGTTTCAGCCCCACGTTGAATGGCTTGTTCAAACCAATAATTACCTTGCTCATAGTCATATCTGTCATAACATATAGCACCCATTAAGGTATAAGGTTGATGACTATCAGGCTGATACTCCATAGCTTTTTTCGCACAACTTTCTGCATCAGCTAAGTTCTCCATATCTCTGAATGCTGCTCCTCTAGTGACTAAAATAGCTGATTTTAGATTACTGTCGTTGACTCTATTTAAGTCCAGGTTAGTAAGTTTTAAAGCCTGTTGTGGTTCATCTGCTTTGCGCCAATAACCACTAGCGGTGGGAATATTCCATTTATGTCCAGTGCGGTGAAATTCTTGCTCATAAAACTCTGCTTCAAGTTTGTAATAGGCGAGAGCAATTTTCCCATCATTAGATAATAGTCCCTCTTCCATAAGCTGAAAAACAAACTTAGGATCTAACCGTTCTTTTTTCTCTAGTTTGACCATGATTGCGTAAAATGGCTCTAGCCGAAGTAAAGGATCTACCAATCCATATTTTCTCTTGAGCGCTGCAAAGTGCTTGTGTTGGGCTAAAATAATGATATCTTCATATTCATTATTTTTCAGCCAGTCAATTTCTGAATCGCTTATAACGATTAATGACACTATCTTTGCCTTCAAGATAAAAGCATATTTATCATTAGCAATTTTAATTGTTTCAGGCAATTGAGACTGCCTTAAAAAATTAATATCTTGCTCATTTAAATGAGTTTCTGAATCAAGTTTTTTCAGAATTGCATATAAATAATTATCAGATGATAAATCTTCATATTGGCTAGCTTTATACTTTGCCTTCAATGCAATATATTCTCGTTTTCGTTCGAGTTCCTCAGCAATAGCAATTGTTTCAGTAAGTCCTTGGCTTTCTAGCCAGTCAATTTCTGAATCAATTAATTTTTCGTCTGCATCAAGTTTTTGCAGTATTTGATATAATGGACTTGATAAGGATGTGTCTGGGTGTTGGCTTGCTTGATACTTACTCTTTAGCTGGGTAAATTTAGCTCGTGTTGCAGAGTCTTGTTTTTCAAAAATTTCTATAGCTTCAAAAAGTTCATTATTTAACAGCCACTCGTATTCATTATCATTTAAACTTGCTTCTGTATCTAGCTTTTTTAGTATTCTATATAGTCGGCTATCAGGATGTGAATCTTGATACTTAGTAGCTTGATATTTTTTCTTTAGTTCTGCAAAACGTTTTATATCTTGAGCAATTGTAACTATTTGAGTAAGATTATTATCTTGCAATAATTTGACTTCTGAATCAGTCAAACTATTCTCTGATTCAAGTTTCCAAAGTATCGGATACAAAACACTGCCTACTGATGATTCCAAATTTTTGGCAACTTTATACTTAGCTTTAAGATGAGAAAATTCAGCTTCTAGTCTTTTTGATTCTCCCATCCTAAATTGTTGTAGCCAGATAATTTCAATGGTTTCAAAAAGCTCATGCTCTTGTAACCAATTAAATTCTAAGTCAGTGAGTTCAATTCCTAAGTCAAGTTTTCGTAGTATGAGATACAGCAGACTAGCGGGTGATGAATCTTGATATTGAGTTGCTTGGTACTTGGACTTTAAAGCAGCGAAGTGTTTTGACCGATTTTGAGACTCTTTAGCCATATTGATAGTAGATGCGATCGCACGTAGTTAAATGTGTTATCCGCTACTATAGCAATACCAATAAAAAAGGGCGAGTCAGACAACTCACCCCCGAAGCATAAATATTTTCTGTACTTCCTAGCGTAGTCCCTACAAGACTTTACACTGCCCATGATGCCGTAACAAATGGTCACACAAGACTAACGCCACCATCGCCTCAACCATTGGAACTGCACGCGGTAACACACAAGGATCATGCCGTCCTTTCGCTGCTAATGACGTTTCTTCACCTTCACGAGTTACTGTCTTTTGCTCTTTTCTAATTGTTGCTGTCGGCTTAAATGCAACTCGTAAAATAATATTTTCTCCGTTGGAAATTCCTCCTTGAATACCACCAGAACGGTTAGTTACTGTACGGACTTCACCATTTTCATCCATATAATATTCGTCGTTATGCTCAATTCCCGTTAACAGCGTCCCGCCAAAACCGGAACCAATTTCAAAACCTTTGCTAGCGGGGAGAGACATGACACCCTTAGCGATGTCAGCTTCCAATTTATCAAATACTGGTTCGCCCAAACCTTTGGGCACATTTCGCGCTACACATTCCACTACACCGCCGATAGAATCACCAAGTCTACCAACTTCTTCAATTAATTCAATCATGCGATCGCCACATTCAGCATCGGGACAGCGAACGATGTTGCTTTCCACTTGTTCTAAGGTGACAGTATTTGGATCAACTACGCCTTCCAAGTCTTTGATGCGCTTGACGTAAGCGATAACTTCAATATTGGCAACTTGACGGAGAATTTTTTTAGCGATCGCACCTGCTGCGACTCTTCCAATTGTCTCACGCGCAGACGACCTACCACCACCCTGCCAATTGCGAATGCCATATTTTGCATCATAAGTTGCATCTGCATGAGAAGGACGATATTTCTCAGCCATCTCGTCGTAATCTTGGGGACGAGTGTCTTTGTTTCGTACCAAAATTGCTATAGGCGTTCCCAGAGTTTTGCCTTCAAATAACCCAGATAAAATCTCGCAGGTATCCGCTTCTTTACGAGGGGTCGTAATTTTACTTTGTCCTGGACGCCTTCTATCTAGTTCTACTTGAATTTCTTCTGCGGAAATTTCTAGTTGTGGAGGACAACCATCAATCACAACCCCCACACCGCCGCCGTGAGACTCGCCAAAAGTAGTGATGCGAAATAAATGACCAAAAGTGTTGCCCATAATCTTGAGTAAAAAGGGTGAGGTTTAATATTTTATCTAGAGTTTTCGTAAAAGTTAATGTCCAAGAGGTTAGCTAAAATTTATACTATTAAGATATATCAAATCTAATTTATTCAGGTAAATGACTTAGTTTGCCATTTTGCTGCATCAAGCTTTTTTAAATACTCCTGGATTAACTTATATTCATTAACGGAAAATGTTGGCGACTCTGTATGTTCATCAACTTCTTCTTTTTCCTCAGAACCATTTTCTATATTTAAGTGATAACCACCACCAAAAACATCATCCCATACATCAAATTTTACTACAAATTCGCCACTATTTGCTTTCCCTTCTTTACCATTAACTTAGTTAATTCTATACCATAGAAAATTTAAAGAAACTTTTTGACTTAACAAAACCCACAAAAACAAAAAGCGCTCTCCTTATCTAGGAGAGCGCTTTTTATTTAACTAAAGAAAGAGAATTAACCGTTGATAGCAGGAGCGGTTAGAGCTACAGGAGCAACATCACCAGCAGCCAAATCTAAGGGGAAGTTATGAGCGTTGCGCTCGTGCATTACTTCCATACCCAAGTTAGCGCGGTTGATTACATCAGCCCAAGTACCGATCACACGACCTTGAGAATCAATGATTGATTGGTTGAAGTTGAAACCGTTCAAGTTGAACGCCATTGTGCTTACACCCAAGGCGGTGAACCAGATGCCGATTACAGGCCATGCTGCGAGTAAGAAGTGCAGTGAACGGCTGTTGTTGAAGGAAGCGTATTGGAAAATTAGACGACCAAAGTAGCCGTGGGCTGCAACGATGTTGTAGGTTTCTTCTTCTTGACCGAACTTGTATCCGTAGTTTTGTGATTCGTTTTCGGTGGTTTCACGCACTAATGAAGAAGTTACCAAGGAACCGTGCATTGCTGAGAATAAGCTTCCGCCGAATACACCTGCTACACCTAATTGGTGGAAGGGGTGCATCAAGATGTTATGTTCTGCTTGGAACACAATCATGAAGTTGAATGTTCCAGAGATACCCAAGGGCATACCATCTGAGAAGGAACCTTGTCCGATGGGGTATACCAAGAATACTGCTGATGCTGCTGCTACTGGTGCAGAGTAAGCGATCGCAATCCAAGGACGCATTCCTAAGCGGTAGGATAGTTCCCATTCACGACCTAAGTAGCAGAATACGCCAATCAGGAAGTGGAATACTACCAATTGGTAAGGGCCACCGTTGTACAGCCACTCATCTAGAGATGCTGCTTCCCAAATTGGGTAGAAGTGCAAGCCGATAGCGTTGGAGGAAGGTACTACTGCACCGGAAATGATGTTGTTTCCGTAGATTAAGGAACCTGCGACTGGTTCGCGGATACCATCGATGTCTACTGGTGGAGCGGCGATGAAGGCGATTACGAAGCAAGCGGTGGCGGCTAACAAGGTAGGGATCATTACTACGCCGAACCAGCCGATGTATAGGCGGTTGTTGGTGCTGGTGATCCAGCTACAAAACCGCTCCCAGGTGTTGGCGCTTTCGCGACGTTGAATGGTTGCTGTCATTGTTTTATAAGTGCGATTATTTGTGAATGAATCAGGCGGTTTTGTTTTCGCCTGTGAAACTACTTTACACTGCTTTACAATTTTTAATCAAGTTTTATTACTTTGATAAAACTGATACAAAGTATTAGTTTTACTTATCTAAAGACTAGAAATGCCTAGATGTAGATCAACCCAGGCATCGTCCATATATAAGTGAGGTATTTATTCCGCCATGAGGCAACGGTGTTCTTAAGGAATGTACCAAAGCGATCGCCCCTTGCAAGTGGCTTTTTCGTGTAACATCACAATAATTCCCTTTAGGGTTGGTGTCCAGGGCAAAGGCATCTAAATATCAAAGATTAATGATCAAGGTGCAATACTCTAAGACTCCATCACACAAGAGTTTCAGAAAATTAGGTAGGAACTCGAATAAGAATGATAATCGTTGTAATATGGAGAGTTTGTGGCAGCTGACGGCTGCCAAGCAATGCGGGTTCGTTTTTGTAGTTAATTCATTCTGTGCAGTAAACAAAAAACCAGACAGACTACAAATGAACTGTTCTTATTGACATGATGCGCTCACCCTGGGTTGGTGTCACCACCAATTATTGCTTGGAACAAGTTTCCTATTAAAGAGAAAAACGCCGAAACTAACACTATCATCATTAAACTAGCAAGGGCAGCAAAGGGAGAGATAATGAATAAGAGTAAGAGTGCAAGCATCAAAATCGTTAGTAATGTCTTATTCATCTTTTTTCACCTTTAATAGTTGCTATTCTCAAGTTAACCAACTAAATCATAAAAATGACCAGAGTCAATAGTAGAAATTATTCTTAATTCTCTGGTAAGATTTTGTAACCAAATTGAGTGTCAAAGTTTAATTGATAAATCAGCAATCTGTCACCTGTCCTCTATTGGACTTGATCTGTCCATGCTTACTTTTGTAGTCAAGGCGCTTTCTTTGAGAACTGCAAGTTGGTTTGGTGGGTTTGCGTTTTCTCGTCAGTACAACTGCGCTTTGAATAAGTTCTTGAAGTCGTCTCAAAGCTGACTCCCGATTGTTCTCTTGGCTTCGGTGTTCCTGCGCTTTGATTACCACAACTCCTTCTTGGGTAATGCGTCGATCATTCAGCTTTAAAAGTTGTTGTTTATAATAATCCGGTAATGATGAAGCCGCAATGTCAAAACGCAAATGAATAGCGGTGGAAACCTTATTCACATTTTGACCTCCTGCTCCTTGTGAGCGAATCGCAGTCATTTCAATATCGCTCTGGGGGATTATAACTTTGTTGGAAATTTGTAGCATTACTCACAATACAAAAGAGAACTAGAGGGACTTGCAAGTTTGGCAGAAAAATATTTTACTCAGTTTCTTCGGGCAAATCTGTTACTATATCTTGGTCTTCACTGTTGTTCAAATTCACCTCAAAAGTCTGTCCTTCTATTGTTATTTTATCACCTGGTACTAGTCGCCGCCCTCGTCGGGTTTCAAGCATACCGTTTACTTGGACATCGCCTCCTTGAATCATCAGCTTGGCTTGCCCTCCAGTTGGTACTATACCCATCAATTTTAAATATTGATTTAACTTAATTGTGTTGTCTCTGATTTTCATAAGTTGTAAAGATACATGATTTTAATTGTATCGTGGCGTGATCAAGTCAATGTTAAAAGGGGATTTTAACGCAAAGGGGCGCGGAGGGAAACGCAAAGGTACGCAGAGAATTAGTTACTAATTGGCGAGATTTTATACTTAGAGAAAATGTGCTGAAGCATGGAGCGATCGCCATAATAAAACTGTGATGCCAGTTTATTATTTATAATGTTGATCGACAAAATTGCCAGATTGGATTAAAAAACTGTCTGGAAGGTTCTTTTAGTGTGTTCAGGTGACTGGATCTATGATTAAGCTTGGTTTATTGGTACAGTCCCAGAATAACTATTTGGGTATCGGAAAAGTTACGGAAATATCTGATACCAATGCGATCGTTGAGTATTTCTGCTCCATAGGGCAACGTCTTCAAAAAACGTTACCTTTAAGTTCGCTCTCTGAAGTCAGGCTTGAACCCCAGGCTCGATGTTATATCAGATCGGGAACCCAAGATCAATGGATAATTGGCAGAATTTTCATCTGGGATGAAGATACAGAAATGTATCAAATTGATTTACCAGACAAGAAAACTGCAATTGTTACTGAAGAAGAAATTTACGTCCGTTGCAATTTACCCAACACTGACCCCATTGAAACTCTGGCAATGAAGGGTCACGAAACGCCGTACTTCCACGACAAAAGATTGGCTTTCGTCAAATCCTTAATTCAGCAACGCGCTGTAAGTCGGGGAATGACGGGACTAATTTCGGCAAATATTGATCTTTATCCTCACCAAGTTGAAGTAGTAAGGCGGGTGCTGGAAGACCCAATTCAACGCTATTTGCTAGCAGACGAGGTGGGACTAGGAAAAACCATCGAAGCAGGTGCGATTCTCCGTCAATTCCTCCTTGATGAACCGAAAAAAGGTGCGGTGGTCATAGTTCCACAATATTTGCTCAAACAATGGCAGTTGGAGTTAGAAAACAAGTTTTACATCTCTCATTTTCCGAAACGGGTAGCGGTGCTGGCGGTTGAAAATATCCATAAAGTCAACCTCAAAGCGAAAATAGGCTGCTTAATTTTAGATGAAGCTCATCACATCGCAGCAATGGCGACCTCTAAAGATGCAACGGTGCGCCAGCGTTTTGAGACTTGCAAACAACTTGCCCATAAAAGCGATCGCTTACTTTTATTATCCGCTACTCCTGTTCTTAACCATGAGCAAGATTTTCTGGCAATGTTGCATTTGCTCGACCCGACAACCTATAAACTTGATGATTTAGCAGGTTTTCGCACCAAAATTGAAAGCCGTCAGCAAATTGGTAAAGTTCTCCTTGCTTTTAAAGAAGATGCAGAGCCTCTTGTTCTTAAAAACAACTTGCAGCAATTGCGAAACCTCTTTGCTGAGGATAAATATTTATTGAATCTGGCAGATGATTTAGAAAATTGTTTACAAGCAAATTCCACTGAGCAAGAGCAAATAGTCCAAGGGATTCGGACACACATCAGCGATACTTATCGACTGCATCGACGAATGCTTCGGAACCGTCGGGCTGCGGTGGAAGATGTGATATTTGACCGCAACTTTACGCCGAAAGAAGAGTATGATTTGGATGAGCGATCGCCTGATATTTACGAACTCATCAATGAATGGCGGACTACCGCTCCTCATGAACAGCAATATCAGCAAATTTTTCTGCTGTTATTCCTAGCTTCTGGTACTTGGTTAAGCATTTTAGAGCAAGTAATTTCCGCACGTTTAACTGGCAAACCTCATTCTAAACTCATCCAAGAGTTTAAAGAAGATGATATTCGGATATTAACTACAACCCCCAAATTTTCAGGGGAAGAAGAGATTCTCCAATCATTACTAAAAATTATTCGTCAACCTCAAGAGGATGGAGAACGCACGGAAAATCTGAGAACAGTACTGCTGAATCAGGTAGGGATATATTTCAAAATTCCCGCAAACGTTCGGAAGAATAAAAACGAGTTTCTAACGAGAATACAGCAGAGAGTTCGTAGACCAATTACTGGGGATATTCTGCCTAAATTTATTATATTTACCAATTTTGTCCAAACTTGTGCAGAAATTGTCCGGTATTTGTCTGATAGCTTTGGTGTAGAGACAGTAGCCAGTCATCAATTTGGAGAATCACCAGAGAAGGTTGAGGAAGGCTTAAATAGGTTCAAGAATAACCCAAACTGTTTTATTTTAGTATGCGATCGCTCTGGAGAAGAAGGGCGTAACCTTCAGTTTGCCGATTGGTTAATTCATTTTGACCTTCCTTGGTCGCCTAATCAATTAGAACAGAGAATTGGCAGACTTGACCGCATTGGTAGCAAAATTGGAATCCAATCTTGTGTATTGATTGGCCCTTATTTGCCAGATAGTCCTCACAATGCTTGGTATCAAGTTTTGAAAGATGGGTTTGGTATTTTCCAACAATCAATTGCCAGTTTACAGTTTTATGTGCATGAAAAGCTTTCAGAATTAGAAACAGTTTTGTTTCAATCAAGTGCTGCTGGACTGTTGGAGATGGTTTCGCCAATTCAAAAGCAAATTGAAGCTGAAATAGCAAAGATTAGCGAACAGAATGCTTTAGATGAAATTGACGCTAACGATGAAATTGCAACTCAGTATTTTCAAGATTTAGATAATTACGATGCTTGTCATCTAGAAATTAAGCGAGCAATTGAAGGCTGGATTTGTGACGCCCTGGGATTCAGGGCACTCAATAACCCAGATTCATCAGAAATGCGACGTTATCAACCTTCAACGCGTACCTTGGTTCCCATAAATGAGTTAAAAACCCGTTTTTCTGATAGTTATCTAGACCAATTTGGTACTTACAATCGCAGGATAGCAAATCAGAATTCTGGTATTAAACTATTTCGGGTTGGGGAAGGATTTGTAGAAGCGCTTTTAAACTATATAGACTGTGATGATCGAGGTCAAGCCTTTGCTATGTGGCGCACTGATGCATCTTGGGATGCTAAACAAGGGATGGAGTGGTTTGGTTTCCAATACAATTATGTAGTCGAGACAAATTTAAAAATTGCCAAACAAGTTTTAATCGATTACAAACTAGATAATTCTCAATTCAAAATCTTGCAGCGACGTGCCGATGCTTTATTTGCGCCAATTATAGAAACTATCTATGTTGATGGTCGCAACGAGTCAATATGTGTTGTTGAAGATAAAGTGCTGTTGAATATCTTGAAACGTCCATATAAAGATAAAAACACTAATCAACAACGAGATTACAATCTGGCAAAAGAACGCTTAGGAATTATTGACGATTTTGTTGACCCTAGTAAATGGCAAAACTTTTGCTATCAAGTGCGTAATACTTCTTTAGCATTACTTGCCAATAGTGCCGATTTTGTTGACTTGTGCCAAAGTTCTGCTAAGGTTGCCGAGAAAAAATTAGAGAATAGAGTAGAACAATTACGCCTGCGTCTAAACCAGCAAACTTCAGATAATGCACTCGCTGAAGAATTGAAAATAGAAAGTGCTTTAAATACAGCCATTTTAGAGGGAATTCGCCAGCCGCAAATTAAGCTTGATTCTGTTGGTTTTATTGTTGTATCTGGGCGATCGCTGATGCATTTCGAGTGATATTATCTTGAAATTAAGTAGTCATATTTAGTCAATTTCCAATGCAATCAGCAGGAAAGTACCCATGCCGAGAATCATTCTGGAAGTATCAGAAGAATTATCTCAACAATTAGCACAGGTAGGCGATCTGAGCCTCCAACAACCAGATGTACCAGCACAAGTTTACCGATATATCCTGGATTTTCTGGCCAGCAACCCCACTCCTGAACAAATTACTGAATTTAAACCCACCCCCGAAATGCAAGAACGATTGCATACCTTGTTAACACGCAGTAAAGCAGATGAACTTACACCCACAGAGTTAAAAGAACTAGATGAGTATGAACGTATTGAACACTTAGTTGTGATGATTAAAGCAGATAACTTATCTTATTTGACCAGTTGATCGTGAGTGGAACCTATATTCCGGTTAATCTTCGCCGACTGGTATATGAAAAGCTCACGCAAAGGCGCAAAGGCGCAAAGGTAGAAAGAAGAGTTCAGATGTAAATTCAGTAACCTACTTGGTGAATCTACCGTAGGCATTTACTTGCAAAGTTACAATGATCTTAAGGAAATTTTTCAGCAGAACATATAATGTTGAGAATTAGCTTGTAAGTATTATCTGGTGCGATCGCAGGAGGCAAAAAATGAGCTTGGCTGGATTAAGAATTGTGTTGGTAGAACCAGCTGGGCCGATAAATGTCGGAGCGATCGCTAGAGTCATGAAAAATTTCGGGCTATATAATTTAGTATTAGTAAACCCCCAATGCGATCATCTGTCGGCAGAAGCTTTGGTGATGGCTGTTCATGCTAAGGAAATTTTAGAATCTGCGGTATTAGTGGCAACATTACCAGAAGCATTGCATGGATGTGTAAGGGCGATCGCTACTACCGGTCGCTTTCGGAGTTTGCAAACACCTTTAGAAACCCCCCGAACTGCACTACCCTGGTTAGTAGAGGAACCAGAAAAACCCGCAGCACTAATCTTTGGCAGGGAAGACCGGGGATTAACCAATGAAGAATTAAATTATGCACATCGGTTTGTTTGCATTCCCACAAATCAAGATTATTTAATCCTAAATTTAGCTACGGCCGTAGGAATCTGCTGTTATGAACTGTCGCAATCTGCACAGCCATCTGAAACTCAAACCTTACCCCAAACCGAACTCGCACCTTTAGATATTGTGGAAGCATACTACCAGCAATTAGAATCATTATTACTGAAAATTGGTTATGTGTATCCGCATACAGCAGCTAGTCGCATGGAAAAATTTCGCCAACTCTATAATCGCGCTCACCTGAAAACTGGGGAAGTAGCCATGCTGCGAGGAATTTTGCAGCAGGTAGAATGGGCGATTAAAAACCAGAGTAGTAGTGAAAAGTTATAATAATTCGTTTAATATATACGCAATCATCCCACTAAAATAATTAATATGCCTTAAACTAAACCCAAAAATGCTACTTAGTGGCAAAGTGTAATTTAAGTATTAATATTGCTTAAAGATTAAGGTTTGGGTCAGGAGTCTGCAAGAAAACAGTCAAACAATTTTGGATTTTGGATTTTAGATTTTAGATTTACTGCACCTACTCTTGGATTGCAGCTTGGGAATTTTAGATTCATTCCGCCCACAAGGAGCGGAGCTTGAACCGAAAACAATCCAAAATCCAAAATTTAAAATCTAAAATTCGGAGGGTCAAGTGGGTCACAAGGAGTAACGGTGTCAGAGTCAAGTGACGAACTAACAGCTTTCTCGCGGCGTCAATCCTTAAATCGCCGCCAGCATCCACAAAAGGTTCAGAAAGTGGCACAAAAGAAAGTGAAAGTTAAAAGCCAGCAGCCAGGTGCGAAGGCAGGAGAAGCGGCGCTAACACGCTCAAAAAATCGAATCAGTCCTCCCCCAAACCCTGGTGCTACACGCAGGGTCAAATCGGGTTTAGTCATGCCAGGGGCAGTAAAACCAATACCTACTGTAAAGGGAAAAATTCCTCCCTTCCGACCAGGTGCTGTGATGGTTAAAACAGTGCGGATGGAAGAGCCAAAAATAGGCAGGCGCTCATCGCGGAAGACGCGGTTAAAGCCAATGGCCAAAACTATGTTGTATATTGTGCGGTTGTTGATTGTCGGTGTTGGGATGGGTGCAATTGTTGGCACGGTGTTGTCAGTATTAGACCCTGCTAATCGGATAACCACAAATTCTACACTCCAATCTAATAGTAATGTGGCGCGATCGCAGCCACAACCTACCCAAACTCCTCCAGTTACAGTTTCGAGCCTGTACCTATCCCAGGAAATTATCACCTTGAAAAATGCCGTACAAAATTTGGCGGCGACTAACCCAAATCTTACACCCGGAGTTTTCTTAGTAGATTTAGATACTGGTAATTATGTAGATTTCAATGGCTCCGCCAGTTTTCCGGCGGCTAGCACAATTAAGGTGCCGATTCTAATTGCCTTTTTTCAGGATTTGGATGCAGGAAAAATCCGCCTGGATGAAATGCTGACCATGCAACAGGATATGGTAGGTGGCGGTTCTGGAAATTTGCAATACAAACCACCCGGAACCCAGTACGCAGCTCTGGAAGTTGCCACTAAAATGATTACAATTAGCGATAACACAGCTACAAACATGCTGATTGCCCGATTGGGAGGCATAGACGCTTTAAACCAGCGTTTCCGCAGTTGGGGATTGACAGCCACAATAATTCGCAATCAACTCCCAGATTTACCAGGGACAAACACCACTAGTCCCAGGGAATTGGCGAATTTGATGGCTATTGTGAGTCAGGGAAATTTAGTGAGTGTGCCCTCACGTGATCTCATGCTCGACATCTTGCGTCGCACTCAGAGAGACACTCTGCTACCATCAGGTTTGGGAACAGGCGCGAGAATATACCATAAAACGGGTGATATTGGTACTATCCTGGCAGATGCAGGGTTAATTGTTGTTCCAACTGGCAAGCGCTATGTAGCTGCTGTCATGGTACAACGCCCCAATAACGATCCTCGCGCCGAAAAATTGATTAGCTCAATTTCTCGTGCTGCCTACCAAGAGTTTAGCCAAAATGCTGTGATCCCCAACAGTGTCACAAGCACTATACCCGCAAATGGTTATCAGCCCCCTGTTGTTAGTCCTGTACCCGCAAATAGTTATCAATCTCCAGTTATAAATCCGCAGTATTATCCCCCAAGATAAAAAAAGGATGAAATACCGATATTTCCTTGCTCCAACCTCAATCCGAAAAGTATTGGTGTGGGGTGAACGCAATAATTAGGGATTTACAATAAATAAATTATCCAATATCGTCGGGTGGGCAGCGTTCCAATACGGTTCGGTTAAGACAAGAGACGCGATAAATCGCCGTCTCTACAATAATCAATCTTTTGTCTCGTTCCCAGTCTCCGACTGGGAATGCCTAACGGGAGGCTCCGCCTCAAGACTTGCGGCAGCAGCCCGATGAGCAGCATTTCTAGCCTCTGGCTAGAAACGAGGTTTAAAAGGGATTTTAGCTTAAGTTGACACCAATGGCATCTTAATCGCCCTGCTTATGCAAATTAAAAATACATTAGCTTAGTATCAATCTCAACTAACTTTGCACCATTACATTCTAGTTTGTAGGCTAAAAAGTTAGTAAATATTCTATGTAATCTTCAATACCCGCTCACAATCCTCAGGCTATGAATATATTGAGGTAGGGGACTTCCACGAAACGTTATAAAGTACTCAAGCCACGGGAATACTAAGCTTATCAATTTCCGCAACGAAATTTTTGTGTTGAGGTAAGTAAAGATGAACGTTCCCGTGGATACGACGGTAGTAATTCCTGGATATCACCTAATAGAACAGCTTTATACTGGCTCTAAAACCGTGGTCTATCGCGGTATTCGCCAAACAGACAAGCTTGCAGTTGTTGTCAAATTGCTCAACCGTGAGTACCCAACCATTAGTGAATTATTGCAGTTTCGCAACCAGTATACGATCGCTAAAAATTTAGATATAACGGGGACTATTCAGCCGTACACCCTAGAATTTTACCGCAATAGTTATGCACTGGTGATGGAAGATTTTGGGGGCATTTCACTACGGGACTATTTTCCCACCCAACCACTGGCGCTAACAGAGTTTTTAGCGATCGCCCTACAACTGGCCGACATCCTCAACCATCTGCACCATCACCAGGTGATCCACAAAGATATCAAACCTGCAAACATTCTAATTCACCCCCAGACAAAGCAAGTCAAAATCATCGACTTTAGTATTGCCTCACTGTTACCTAAAGAAACCCAGGAAATTAAAAATCCCAATGTCTTAGAAGGAACACTTGCTTATTTATCACCAGAACAAACTGGCAGAATGAATCGCGGGGTTGACTATCGCACTGATTTTTATTCTTTAGGTGTTACTTTCTATGAGTTATTGACAGGAGAATTACCATTTTCATCAAAAGATCCAATGGAATTGGTACATTGTCATATTGCTAAACAACCAGATAAATTCAAAATTCAAAATTCAAAATTCAAAAATGGAGAACTGATTCCCCAAGTTATCTGTGACATCGTGATCAAATTGATGGCAAAAAATGCTGAAGACCGTTATCAGAGTGCTTTAGGCTTGAAACATGATTTAGAAAATTGTTTGACTCAAGTCAAAGAAACAGGCAAAATTGTATACTTTCCTATTGCTCAATGGGATTTGTGCGATCGCTTCATTATCCCAGAAAAACTCTATGGTCGTGAACACGAAGTTCAAACTTTATTAGCAGCTTTTGAACGGGTTACGAATCATCAGACAGAAATCATGTTAGTAGCGGGTTTTTCTGGTATTGGTAAAACAGCAATTGTTAATGAAGTTCATAAACCAATTGTTAGGCAACGTGGCTATTTTATCAAAGGAAAATTTGACCAATTCAATCGGAATATTCCCTTCTCGGCTTTTGTACAAGCCTTCCGTGATTTAATGATGCAGTTGTTAACCGAAAATGACAAGCAACTGCAAGAATGGAAATCAAAAATTCTGGAAGCTGTAGGCGAGAACGGACAAGTGATTATTGAGGTTACTCCTGAATTAGAACAAATTATTGGTCAACAATCAGCCGTACCAGAACTTTCAGGGAATGCAGCGCAGAATCGGTTTAATTTATTATTTCAGAAGTTTATACAAGTATTCACAACTAAGAAACATCCTTTAGTGATTTTCTTAGATGATTTGCAGTGGGCAGATTCAGCATCTTTGAATTTGATGCAATTGCTAATGAGTGAATCAGCAAGTGGATATTTATTATTAATTGGTGCTTATCGAGATAATGAAGTTTCTGCTGCCCATCCTTTGATGTTTACTTTAGAGGAGATTAGAAAAGCAAAGACCACTATTAACACGATTACATTAGCTCCCTTGAGTCTATCAAGTTTAAATCAATTGGTGGCTGATACCCTCAGCTGCTTCCTAGAAACTGCTCAACCATTAACTCAACTTGTTTATCAAAAGAGTAAAGGCAACCCATTTTTTAGTACACAATTTCTCAAGGCTCTCTATGAAGATAAGTTGATTGTCTTTAACACTAAAGAAGGTTACTGGCAATGTGATATTGCAGCATTAAAAGCCTTAAGTATTACTGATGATGTGGTTGAATTTATGGCATTGCAATTGCAAAAGCTGCCAGAAGCAACACAAAATGTTTTGAAACTTGCAGCTTGTATTGGTAATCAATTTGATTTAGCGAATCTAGCAATGATTTCTAAACAGTCAGAACTTGAAACTGCATCAGATTTGTGGAGAGCGTTACAAGAGGGGTTCATCTTACCTCAAAGTGAAATATACAAGTTTTATGTAGGACGAGAAACACAAGAGTTAAAGCCAGATTCACAGATAGTTATATATAAATTTCTGCATGATCGGGTGCAGCAAGCTGCCTATTCTTTGATTCCAGAAGAGCAGAAACAAGTTACTCACCTCAGAATTGGGCAGTTACTTCTACAAAACACTCCTGCAACACTACAAGAAGATAATATTTTCGAGATTGTTAATCAGTTGAATGTTGGGGTGAGCTTGATTTTTGAGCAAACGGAACGCAACGAATTAGCACAGTTAAATTTAATAGCTGGCAAAAAAGCTACAGCTGCAACTGCTTATGTTGCTGCATTGAGATATTTAAATTTGGGAATAGAACTTCTGGCTGCTGATAGCTGGCAAACTCATTATGATCTAACCCTAACTCTATATGTAAAAGCAAGTGAAACAGCTTATCTCAGTACTAATTTTGAACAGATTGATAGATTTGCCGAAGAGGTAATCAAATACGCTAAAACTTTGTTGGATAAAGTGAAAGTTTTTGAAGTAAAAATTTTATTCTATGCAGCAGAAAACCAACTCCAAGAATCAGCCAACATCGGACTAAAGTTTTTGCGTTTATTAGGAGTAACTTTTCCTGAGCAGCCAACATTAGTTGATATTCAAAATGGTTTAGCTGAGACATCAGTAAATTTGCAGGAAATAAATGTAGAAAGATTAATTGCTTTGCCAGAAATGACTACTCCAGAAAATTTGGCAGCTATGCAGATATTAACAAGTGTAGCTCCTGTTGTATTTAAAACTTTTCCGGCTCTATATCCCTTAATTGTGTTTACACAAGTAAATTTATCTATTAAATACGGTAATGCTTCTTTCTCGGCATTTGCTTATGTTGGCTATGGACTAATTTTATGTGGTGTCGTTCAAGATATTGATTCTGGTTATAAATTTGGTCAATTGGCAAATCAACTGCTATTTAAATTAAATATTCCAGAACTTAAAGCCAAAATTAATTCTATGAATTGTGGCTATATCAAACATTGGAAAGAGCATCTAAAAATTACATTATCTATCTTGCAATCGGCATATCAAAGCGGATTAGAAACAGGAGATTTAGAATTTGCAGCTTATTCTGGATTTTTTCAATGTTGTCATTCTTACTATATGGGCAAGGAGCTTACAGAAACAAACAGGAATATTGCAAGCTATAGCCATGCTATCCATAAACTGAGGCAAGAAAATCCCTTTTCTTGGAATGAAATGTATCGGCAGTTAATTTTGAACTTGCTAGGTGAGTCTACAAATTTGTGCTACTTACAAGGCGAAGCCTACGATGAAAAGCTATTACTGCCGATTATTACTCAAGCTAATGATCGACTAGGGCTTCATATATTTTATTCAAACAAAGTTACTCTTTGCTATCTATTTGGAGAGTATTTATTAGCTTTAGAAAATGCTGAAAAAGCAGGACAATATTTAGATGGAGTCATAGGAATGTTTGCTGTTCCGATATTCCATTTTTACGATTCTCTAGTCCGGTTAGCTTTACTAACTGATCTAGCAAATTCGGAACGAGATGTTTTGCTAAATCAAGTGACTGCCAATCAGGAGAAGATGAAAAAATGGGCAGTTTATGCTCCAATGAATCTTCTACACAAATACCATTTAGTTGAAGCAGAAAAGCATCGGTTTTTAGGACAAAAGACGGAAGCCATCGAGCTATTTGATCGCGCAATTTCTCTTGCCAAGGAAAACGAATACATCCAAGAAGAAGCCTTAGCTAACGAACTCGCAGCTAAATTCTACCTTGACTGGGGCAAAGAAAAGGTAGCCCAAGTATATATGCAAGAAGCTTACTATTGCTATGCCCGTTGGGGAGCAAAAGCCAAAGTTAATCACCTAGAAAAAACCTATCCCCAACTACTCCAATCCATCCTGCAACAGCAACGAATCAACTTCAACCCCTTGGAAACTATTTCCTCTGGTGTGATTTCTTCATGCACTCACGCTTCTAATATTGGCAGTACTAACATTTCCGATACTTTAGATTTTACCTCTGTCCTCAAAGCTGCTCAAGCTATTTCTAGTTCTTTGGAATTAGATCCACTCATCACCAGCCTTACTCGGATTATCCTCGAAAACTCTGGCGCGAAAAAGTCTGTCCTAGTTCTTCCCTTAGAAGGTACTTGGCAAGTTAAAGCAATTACTTTTATTAATTATGAGGAAATACAAACTATCCTCAGTTCACAATCACTAGACTATTGTCCAGATATTCCCATAAAGATTATCAATTACGTTAAAAATAGCCAACAAACAGTTATTATAAATAATTGCAAAACAGATATTCCTGGGTTAATTGGGGAATATATGTTGGAACATCAACCCCAGAGTGTATTATGTACACCCATTATTAATCAAGGGCATTTGGTGGGAATTCTCTACCTAGAAAATAGCTTAACTCAAGGGGTTTTTACTAGCGATCGCCTCAGCGTCATTAATCTACTGTCTTCCCAAGCTGCAATCTCCCTGGAAAATGCCAGACTTTACCAACAAGCCGGGCAAGCTCAATTACAAATTATCCAAAGTGAAAAAATGTCTGCATTGGGTAATTTGGTTGCTGGAGTAGCTCATGAAATGAATAATCCTTTGGGTTTTATTTCTGCTAGTCTCCAACTAGTTAAACCGATGATTGCTGATATTTGTCAACACTTGAAGCTATATCAAGAAACTGTACCATCACCGGACGAGAAAATTATCGACCACGCCGAGTCAATCGACCTGGATTATAGTTTAGCAGATTTACCCAAAATAATTGATGCGATGGTGATGGCGTGCGATCGCCTGAAAAATATCAGCACCGGTCTCCGCACTTTCTCTCGTGCTGATAAAGATTATAAAGTGCCGTTTAATATCCACGAGGGCATTGATAGCACAATTTTGATTCTCAAACATCGTCTCAAAGCCAACGAACAACGCCCTGATATTAATGTGATCACTGAGTATGGTGATTTGCCCCAAATTGAATGTTTCCCTGGTCAATTAAATCAGGTATTCATGAATATTTTGGCGAATGCCATTGACGCATTAGAAGAATCAAATAATGGACGCAGTTTTAAAGAAATTCAAGCCAATCCCAACCGGATTATTATTAAAACCATTCTCAAAGATCACCAAATTCAAGTTGTAATTGCTGATAATGCTATGGGGATGACTGAACAAGTTAAACAAAAAATATTTGACCATTTATTTACTACTAAATCTGTTGGTAAAGGAACGGGTTTAGGATTAGCGATCGCCCGTCAGATTGTGGTAGAAGAACACGGTGGTCAAATCAGTGTGCAGTCTGAGGTAGGGAAAGGAACAGAATTTGCGATCGCAATCGGGGTTTGAAACTGTTCAAGGAACTCAATTCCTTGCTTTCCTAAAAATGGACAAATAATTTTGGATAATTTATTTTTTGTTATACCAATTCTCTACAATCAAGCAACAGATCCAAACCACCAAACCCAGGATACATCCGGCTTACTTAATTACGAATTACGAATTACGAATTACGAATTACGAATTGGTATTAGTCCCTAAATCTTAACTTTTTTGATACCGCATTCCTGGCAGTTGCGAAACTAAACCCATAAGTTCCAACTGTAACAAAGCACCGGAAACTGAGCCAGCAGCCATGTCCGTTTGTTGGACAATAAAATCGAAAGTTAAAGCATCACAAGCAAATGTATTTATTACCCGTTGCAATTCTGGTGATAAATCAGGTAAACTTAATTGTTCTGCTGTTTCAGAAGCATCAACTCGATCAATTTGTGGTATTGCTCCCAGCATTGTTAAGAGTTCGTCTAATTCCTTGAGAATGAAAGAAGCTCCCTGACTCAGTAACTTTAAGCACCCTTGAGATGGGTGATCGTCCAGTCTTCCAGGTAATGCATAGACATCTCTGCCAAATTCATTTGCATAGGTGGCTGTTATTAAAGCCCCAGATTTTAACGGGGCTTCCATTACCAAGATGGCGCGGCTTAAACCTGCAATGATTCGGTTGCGGCGGGGAAAGTGGGTGCGATCGGGTGGGGTTTTTGTGGGGTACTCACTCACAACTAACCCAGCCGTCAAAATTTGCTTGTACAAATCCCGATTTTTATGTGGATAGATCACATCTACACCAGTCCCCAAAACTGCGATCGTGCGTCCACCTGCTTTCATGGCGGCGATGTGGCTTTCTGTGTCAATTCCCTCTGCCATACCAGAAACAACTGTAAAACCATTTTTAGCCAAAGCTGTACTAATTTGGCGAGTCCAACGGATACCGTATTCTGAGGGTTGGCGGGTTCCGACAATCCCAACCATCGGTTTTTGTCCGAGATTTTCTTGGAGTTCGACTTCACCGCGATAGTATAAAATCGGTGGCGGACTCGGTGTTTCCAGCAGTAAACGGGGATAATCTGCATCTGCTGGTGTCCAAAAATGGGGATTTTCTTGCTGATGCTTGGTGAATAGTTCTTGTGGGTGTAAACGCGATCGCTGTTGTACTACTTTTTCTAGAGTCTGAAAACCAAAACCTTCTACTTCTCCTAACTGTACCTTGGTAGCGTTCCAAGCTGTTGACAGGCTGCCAAAATGCTGTTGCAGTCGTTGCAGCAATACCGGGCCAATTCCAGAAATTTGCGCCCAAGCTAGCCAATATGCACCTTCTTCTACCACAGTTTCATCCTCAAGCCACTAAATTGAGTATTCCCAAATTTAGGTTTGGCTGTTGATGTCGAGGGGAAATAAAATGCTTATTAGACAGCCAGAGATCACATCCAATACGTTTCGGTTAAGGCAAGAGACGCGATAAATCGCCGTCTCTACAATAATCAATCTTTCGTCGTGACGACGATTTATCGCGTCTTACCGAGCTAGAATTTTCATTAAAAAACCTTAACCGAAACGTATTGAGATCACATCTGCCCTCGATTGGGTATGGTTGTTTTGTCAAAAGCGGAAATGTCTATGTTCGGAGTGAAGTATTGCTTACGGGGGGACAAAAAGGGCTAGAATGCAGATAAAATAAGCCTCATAGCCCTTTCTCCTTGTTGATAATACTTTCGCTTATTAGGAGCTAATGTCATTAACTCCGCCACCAGTTCGTAAGAATTTTCCATAAAATTGACCCAGTTAGCTCCATATAATCCAATATAAAAACTGCTATGACGGCGAACTGTCCGCCCCGATTCTTTAATTCGACCGACATATTTTTGAACACCCATACGTTTAATTTCTTGACCAGATATAGTTGCAGATGTATAGGCAAGCGAGATTAATAAAATTAGAGAAATTAACCGTTTTCCTGATGCCTTAGTATCTTCTAAGTTATAAC
>NZ_WBKM01000302.1 GCF_015714725.1 Nostoc sp. WHI | reverse complement strand
ACTCCCCACTCCCCAAAAGCTTCAATACAGTTATTGATGACCCTTTGTAAATCATTCTTAACAAAATGTTTAAAACTTTAGGTAATAACAAATTTATATAAATGAGTTAAAAAGTTTCAAAGAATAACTTATCGAATTCTTGATATATTGTGAAATAAGCTACAAATTACGTGGGGTGCAATTTTTTATCTTTCGCTCACATCTGTGCTAAAGCTCCGCAGGAAAACTGCCACCCCCTGCCAAAAGCAACTCTCAATAAAAATTTGCTGGTCTTCTCCCTATTGAAGGGGGAAAGTCGGCAGTCGAGGCAAGTTGCACAGTACGTAATTTGATAAGTAATAAAGATGACTTCTGGGAAGGATAAAATATGTCTTACGCTCAAACGAAGACTCAGAGCAAAACTGGGTATAAAGCCGGGGTTCAAGATTACAGACTGACTTATTACACACCCGATTACACACCCAAAGATACAGATATTTTAGCGGCATTCCGCGTTACACCTCAGCCCGGAGTTCCCCCCGAAGAAGCAGCTGCGGCTGTAGCGGCTGAGTCTTCCACTGGTACTTGGACAACTGTGTGGACAGACTTGCTGACCGACCTCGATCGCTACAAAGGTCGTTGCTACGACATCGAACCGGTTCCTGGTGATGACAACCAATTCATCGCCTACATTGCCTATCCTTTGGATTTGTTTGAAGAAGGCTCTGTAACCAATATGTTAACCTCCATCGTGGGGAACGTATTTGGTTTTAAAGCGTTGCGGGCACTGCGTTTGGAAGACTTGCGGATTCCTGTAGCTTACCTCAAGACCTTCCAAGGACCTCCTCACGGTATCCAAGTTGAACGTGACAAGTTAAACAAATACGGTCGTCCTTTACTAGGTTGTACAATTAAGCCTAAATTAGGTCTTTCCGCTAAGAACTACGGACGCGCTGTATACGAGTGCTTACGTGGTGGTTTGGACTTCACCAAAGACGACGAGAACATCAACTCCGCTCCATTCCAAAGATGGCGCGATCGCTTCTTGTTCGTATCTGAAGCGATTTCCAAAGCTCAAGCAGAAACCGGTGAAATCAAAGGTCACTACCTAAACGTCACCGCCCCCACCTGTGAAGAAATGCTGAAACGGGCTGAGTTCGCTAAAGAACTCAAACAGCCCATCATCATGCACGACTACCTCACCGCAGGCTTCACCGCCAACACTACATTGGCTCGTTGGTGTCGTGACAACGGTATTCTGTTGCACATTCACCGCGCTATGCACGCCGTAATCGACCGTCAAAAGAACCACGGTATCCACTTCCGCGTATTGGCTAAAGCTCTGCGGATGTCTGGTGGTGATCACATCCACACTGGTACAGTAGTTGGTAAGTTGGAAGGTGAACGCGGTATCACAATGGGCTTCGTTGACCTGTTGCGTGAAAACTACGTAGAACAAGACAAGTCTCGCGGTATCTACTTTACCCAAGACTGGGCTTCTCTTCCTGGTGTAATGGCAGTTGCTTCTGGTGGTATCCACATTTGGCACATGCCCGCACTCGTAGAAATATTTGGTGATGACTCCGTGCTGCAATTCGGTGGTGGTACACTTGGACACCCTTGGGGTAATGCTCCTGGTGCTACAGCTAACCGCGTAGCTTTAGAAGCTTGCGTCCAAGCTCGTAACGAAGGACGTAACTTGGCTCGTGAAGGTAACGACATTATCCGCGAAGCCGCTAAGTGGTCTCCTGAATTGGCCGTTGCTTGCGAACTGTGGAAAGAAATCAAGTTCGAGTTTGAAGCAATGGATACCGTCTGATCAAAAGTTAAGAGTTAGAAGTAGAGACGCGATTAATCGCGTCTGTACAAGAGTTAGGAGTTACATTAATTCATAACTCATAACTTATAACTCATAACTGTTAAGGGCTGGGGTCAAGCATGAATCTTAAGCAAATTGCGAAGGACACAGCCAAGACTCTCCAAAGTTACCTGACTTATCAGGCTTTAAGGACAGTACTGGCACAGCTAGGCGAAACGAATCCTCCATTGGCACTTTGGCTGCATAACTTTTCTGCTGACAAAATTCAGGATGGTGAATCATACCTTGAGAAACTATTCCGAGAAAAGCCAGATTTGGCATTGCGAATCATAACTGTCAGAGAACATATTGCAGAGGAAGTTGCTGATTTTTTACCGGAAATGGTTCGCACTGGTATTCAGCAAGCCAACATGGAGCAGCGTCGCCAGCATCTAGAACGCATTACACAAATAGATACATCAAACCTCAGTCTGCAACCGGAACAACAAACAACTTCAGATCCAAATAATGAACAGTGAACAGTGAGTATTTTTTAACTGTTCACTGTTCACTGATAACTGATAACTAAAGTCAATCACAATCCATTATCGAAAGCTATGCAAACTCTACCAAAAGAGCGTCGTTACGAAACCCTTTCTTATCTGCCCCCCCTGACTGATGCTCAAATTTCCAAGCAGATTCAGTACATTTTGAATCAAGGTTACATTCCAGCGATCGAGTTTAACGAAACTTCTGACCCAACAGAATTGTATTGGACAATGTGGAAGCTGCCTTTGTTCGGCGCTAAATCTACTCAAGAAGTATTGAGCGAAGTTCAAGGATGCCGTTCTCAATTCAACACCAGCTATATCCGTGTTGTGGGTTTTGACAACATCAAACAGTGCCAAATTCTCAGCTTTCTTGTTCACAAACCTAATAAATACTAAAGTTAGCAAGCTTTAAGTAATTGGTTTATCTTCATAGGAGAGGGGGAATTATCTGCCTCTCCTATTTACTGGGTTTGTTTTTAAACGCAGAGGGGCGCAAAGGGAAACGCAAAGGGACGCTGAGTTGTTCTCTATGTTTTTTAAGAGGGTGGTGAATGAAATTAAGACATATACCGGAAGTAAGAATTTGTTTTATTGGTGATTCTTTTGTTAATGGTACTGGCGACCCAGAATGTCTTGGTTGGACAGGTAGAATATGTGTTAATGCTAATAAAAAAGGTTATGATATTACCTACTATAATTTGGGAATTAGGGGAGACACGAGTACTGATATAGCAAAGCGTTGGTTACAGGAAGTATCGCCTCGCTTACCTAAAGAATATGATGGCAGAGTTATATTTTCCTTTGGATTTAATGACACAACACTAGAAAATGGTAAAACTCGCGTAGATTTTGCAGATTCTATCAAAAATGTCCGTGAAATTTTAAGTGAAGCAAAATCGTTGTATCCTGTTTTGATGGTTGGATTAGCAACCTATGCAGAACAAGAAGACCCTCAAAGAAGGCAGAGAAATACCGATTTATCTAAACAGTTCGCTTTGATTTGTAATGAATTAAATGTACCTTATTTAAATGTTTTTCCGATATTAGAAAAATCAAATATTTGGATAAATGAGGCAAAAGCTAATGATGGTGTTCATCCTAAAGCAAGCGGTTATGCAGAATTTGCCCAAATTGTAGAAAATTGGGACGCTTGGTTAAATTGGTTTCCTCTAACTTGATCGCTCATCCAAAGTTAGGATACTATTCCTTCTGATGCCGAACTTCGACAACGGTATGCACATTGCCGCGAGGTGTGAAATCTGCTTTAACCGTTACTTCTAAGGGGTCACAAGCAGCCACAAAATCATCTAAAATTTGATTGGCAGATTCTTCGTGGGAAATATAGCGATCGCGGTAACTATTAATGTAAAGTTTGAGTGCCTTTAATTCTACTACTTTCTCATCAGGCACATAGGCAACATAAATTGTCGCAAAGTCAGGATAGCCAGAAAATGGACATTTACAGGTAAACTCTGGCAAAGTAATCTGAATATCGTATCGTCTCCCCACACGCGGATTGGGAAAGGTAATTAATTTCCCTTCGGCAATGTCGCGTTCGCCATACTTCATTTCTTGGCTTGGCTGGGATACAGTTTCAGGTAAAAAATTACTCATAAGTGATTAAATAAGTTAGGAAGCAGAAGCTAGAAAACAGATGATTTTATTTTATTTTTGAATTGGAGCGCACTGACTCAATACTTTTCCTTTTCCCAATCTGGACAATTCTCATCTTCACAACCGTGGGGATGCATGGCACAAACTAACAAGTTACCGCCATAAACTTGACCGTGGTAGTTACTACAACCCATGCAGGCAGGATTTTTTTCGGCTGTGGGTTCAACTAAATAAGGAAAACCAGGATCTACATCTGCGATAACATCTTCTAGTTCCCAGTAGGCTTCAAACATTGGTTCAGCCAAATCTTGTAAATACTGATCGACTTCAGTGACAATGTTATTATGTACCTGCTCAGTTATTTCTTCCGTTAGCTCAAAAAAGGTGTCTGCAATTTCAGTCATTTCTAGAAAGAAACGCTCTACTTCATCAGCCAGTGTTTCTACGATTTCTATTAAATCTTTTTGCCAATGTTCCATAAACTTGACGCCCTTACAGGCTATAAACAGGACGCTTTGTGCTATGTGACTTGAAGCACTAGAGTAAACACTACACAAGGCATCTTATTAAATTTCTATCTGTAGTGCCATATCAAAGTGCCGCTTATTACTAATATTTCCATCAAAGAATGCTTTTTATTGATCGCGTTGCAATCGTTTTAACTCGTCTTGCAGCTTTAGTACTTCGTCGCGTAATTTATCTACATTCTCATCATTTGATGCCTCTTTCACCGTTGCTTCTTCATCTTCCTCTAATATTTCTATCCGCCGAGGTTCCGAAGGGGGTGTTTTCTGTAATGTTTCATCAGATGTGGGAGCTTGTTGGGCTTGCTTCATCATGTCCTCGACGAAGCGGCGGGCTTCTTCTGTGTTCATTTCGCCCTTTGCCACCATTTCATCTGCCAGTTTTTGGACTTGCGATCGCACTTCCGCTAATTTTCCCCCTGCTTTCTCACCCGCGTAAGAAGCTAATCCCACACCGAGGTAAAAAGCTTTTTGAACAATATCTCCAAAACCAGGCATTGTTGCTAAATGCTCCTAAAAATAGGGCGACCCGGAGACTACGCCTACCACAAGCCTCCCGTGTTGCTGCTACCTTCCGGTTCTGACAAGATTTGGGTGTTGCGATCGCATAGATCCAGGTCTTCTAAAAGTATAACATCAAAAGTCAGTAATTTTATGTTATTCCATAACAATCCGCCATTCGTAAAGCTGATAGTTGACGCAGCCGTGTTGCACCAACGGGTCACCAGCCACGATCGCTTCTGCCTCTGCTTTTGAAGCTGCCTCAAACAGCAACATACCGCCTTTTTGCTGTGCCCAATAGCCTGTTCGCGCTCTGTGTCCTTTAGCAATCAACTCCTGAATATAGGCTTTATGGGCAGGTACATATTCAAGCTGGCTTATAAGCAATAAAATACTTGCTCATAAAATGGACTTGCATCTCAATATTTTCAAAGCCTGCTTTTTCTAAACGTTCTACCAAATCATCAGTAGTGTAATGCCTGTAGTAGGGTTCATGGAAAGTTTCAGGGAAAAAGTCCATCATATGTTCCAACTCAGGTGAATCACTCAACTGAATTGAGTCACAGATAATAAAGACTCCCCCTGGTTTTGTCACTCGGAAGCATTGCTCAATGATACTTTGACGTGCGATCGCTGGTAACTCATGAAAGAGAAAAACAGAAGTTACTGCATGAAAATAATTATCTAGATAGGGCAACTCTTCAGCATTGGCTTGTAAAAGTTGCGGCAATTCTCCGGGAATTTGGGACAATGTTTCATTTGCTTTACGCAAATAAGCTGGTGACAAATCCGTGCCAAACAGAGATGCTTGAGGCAAGGCTGCCCGAATCAACTTCAGAGTCCGCCCAGTTCCACAAGCTACATCCAAAATACGGACTTGTTTCGGTGAAACAGAGTTAGAAGCTTTCAGCCCTTGCTTGAGAGGAGCGAGAATCCGCCGCCGCATCACATCAGCTGCCCCGCCAAAAAGAATTTCCACCTGTAAGTCATATAAATTGGCTGACATATCGCTTAAGTAGCCATTACTTTGGTGATGGAAGTTCTGCACGTAGTAGCCGGGATAACCATCTGTGTCTATTTCCGGTGAAAAATCTTGGTAATTCTGTTGTTTAACTCGCTCCCACATTTGAGGGAAATCTAGCCATACCAACGGATAGTAGCGGAAAAACTCTTCCCAAGGGTTGTCAAACAGCAAACTTTCGGGATACACACCTTTTTGAGCATCTTGCCAGTCTGTTTCTAGGGCTTGATTCAATCTCTCTTGAAGTTTCAATACAATCTCTTTCGGGATTGCTTTGGTTTTTTGTTCCAGCGCTGGATGCACCAGGTTTCTCAACTGTGAACTTAATATTTTGTGAGCCAGACCAAAATAATTTTTGCTCTGTTGAAAGGTGTGATAAGTCAGCTTAGTTAAAGTGTCAGGCATAAAAATAGATCGAGTTTTGATTACTTAATAGTTCTTTAATGTAAATGATTGTAACAAATAAATTATCTACCCTTGAAATGGTATAAACACTGAACTATGACAAATCTCAAGCCAGATGATTTTAGTCGTCAAAGCTGGTATAAAAAAGATTTTCTAGGCTTTTCGCAGAAAAATACCTAAATATTTACGGTAAATATGAAGTTTTATAAAAAATCATAATTTAGTAGCGTATGTTACAGAATCTTTGATATATTAGTTTTTAGAAGAATCAAAGATTATATATTCACAAAATAGAGAGGGCTATAGTTATGTCCATCGCAGATAAATCTCGTGCGTTAATGGTGCGTGAACATCAGCAAGTCAAGAATCGACAACAATCAATGCTAATGCGTGCTGCACAAGAACTTGGTCTTCCTGAAGAGACATCCCACTACTGGAACCCGATTCAAGGTAAGGTAGATGCTAACACTCGGATGATTTATGGGCCAAGCCACGCTTCCATGAGCTAAGTTTCAAGAATTTTAAGGTTGATTTTTTGAGTGATATCATGTCCGCTTGATTACTTACTTAAAGCCGGAAAACCCCAAAGAGACAAAGCATCGCTTTGTCTCTCCTCCCCGGCTGCGGCTGTCCATATATCCATTTTGATCTAATTCCGAGGTTGTTATTCTGTTTTATCCATTCAGAATATGGGATTGTATTCATTATCCCAACATTTGCGATCGCGCCAGTTTCTACCAGTATGTTCACATTCAGATGCATTATCTATCCAAGGAATCGATGTAGAGTGGTGTGAAGTTCCTATGGAAGTGAATAAGCTGGCAGTTAATAAGGGCAATAATAAAGATAAAATTATCAGCTCACTATCGCTAATAAATAATCATAATTACTATGAAAAAAAGCAGCTGCCATCGGCAAGCTGCTTCCTGTTATGTGTGATTTGTACTTTTGTGAAATCCTAACAATTAACTTGAGTTCGATGGATAAATATAACCCTTCTTTCAACCTCTCCCGCATCAGGAGAGTTTTGTCGAACTCAGGTTAAGAGTTAGCAATCAGGCATTCCCAAACGTCATTATTTTTCGTGGGTTGCCATTCAGTCCAGAGTCTTACTCTAAGAACTTTTTCTAGGGAGTAGTGATCCCATTCGTACAAACTGTTGGTATTAGCACTAACGGATCTATTGTGGCAGAGTATTAAAGAACTCTGGCTGGGCAACAGCGATACCATTACGACCAGCTTGTGGTATCCGCAAGTACTGATCTACAGCTTTAGGGAATCCATCAGTGTTGCCACTGGCAGTCACTGAATTCTGATTGCCGGGGTGTCCATTGGGGACATCTATTTGTGGATGGTCAAAGGGCGCTTGTTCAAGGGCGACTCGCTTATCAGTAAGTCCGTATCTTAAGAAAGCAACCAAATCAGCTTGTTCATCAGTGTCTAAGCCTAATAGTGGTCCACGACGTACAATTGGGACACCTTGACCTGGACGAGTTTCGTCACTTCGACCACGATTGTAAAACTGGACTACTTCCTCGAGAGTTCCCATCCCACCGTTATGCATAAAAGGTGCTGTCAAGCCGATGTTACGGAGGGTAGGTGCCTTGAATATTGATCCAGCAGCGCTTCCGGCTCCTGGATCATTTGCGGCAGGGGCGACACCGTAGTTAGTGAAGAAGCCAATATTTGCACCATTTGCACCAGTGAGATCAGTTAGATTTGCTCCTGTAGATCTTCTCGCCGAAGCTCTGGTGAATTCTGGAATAGTATGGCAGGTGTTACAATTAGCGCCACCATTAGCTACATCGTTGACAAACAAGTTCAGACCTTTTTTTTGATCTTCGGTGAGAGCAGAGGGATCTCCCGCTTGGAATTTATCAAAAGGTGTTTGGTCAGCCACAAGAGTAGACATATACTTTTGCAATGCTAACCCAGCGAATAAGGAGAAGTTCCAATCTCTGAGCGAAAACTCATTCGCAGGTAAAGCAACTCCTTCCTCACTATTACCATTAGCAGTAAAAGTTCTGGTGGTGACTGTTGGCTTTCCGTCACTGTCAGTTTCAATGATTAAGTTTGACATCCACCATTCCTGGTTAAAGGTTTGGCGAATCAGCCTATCATAGGCTCCGATTAACAGACCTTTACCAGGGAATCTACTTACAGGTCCTAAAACACTGTCATCGTTAGCTACAAGTTGTTGTCCTAACGGTCTGAGGCTCTTGATTAACTGACCTCTTTTTCGGAAAAACTTAGAACCGATTTGAGGTAAAGTACGACCAGTGGCGGACAACTCATTTTCACTCAATGGTGGTTCAGTTGCTAAGGAAGCTAAAGAGGAATTGTCGATCGCAACGGGATATGGAGCTACTCGGTTTCGTGCTGAAGCTCTGAAAATTGGAGTGGGAGGGTTTGCTGATCCTGTTGCATCTACCCCATTGAAGTTTTGCTTAGCGCGACCATCCCAAAACTGGAGGTTATTGAAGATTGCATTAATTGTCGTTGGAGTATTACGCGGCTCAGCTCGACGTACATTAATTCCATTGATTACAAAGTTGTTTGGATCTCTCTCAGATGTAGTCGTATCTATCGGGTTACCCGGATTAGTCCTATCCCCAGCTCGAAAAACAGTGTTAAACACACCTTGGGATGAGGCTACATCATTAGTGTCAGAAATAACTAGATTGTTAGGTCCGTCTATCTGAGTAGGATCTTGCAGTTTGTGAAATGGAAAATCTGCCTTTGTGAGTTGATAGTTGGGACCACCTATTTTATTAGGACTAAGACTAAGCTGGAAAGTTATATCTTTCGTCGGTACTACCAGAAGACCAGGACTGATTTGATTCTTTGATCTGCTATCAGCTCCGGCATTAAAGTGACAACTACCACAGGACTGAATGCCGTCGCTACCAAGCTGCTGATCCCAAAATAGGGATTTTCCTAGCTGGAGTAGTCCTATATTTTCTTGACCAGCTACAACAAAGGTTCCAAGATTGCTTGGTGCAGGGACAGCCACCGTACTTAGAAGTTGTGGCTTCGTCGGAGTAGGGTCTCCAGGCAGTAAAGGCGCTGGGGCACTGGTTATAATTACATCACTGAAGCTGAAAGGTATCGGTGCTATTTGCGCCGATACAATACCTCCACCAGCAGTCACTAGAGAAACTATGACGAAAATTGCCAGGGGGCGTGAATATCTTGATGCTATTCTGGTTTTGAACTTTAAATAAATTCCAAAAAGCGCCAAAACTAGCACCACTAATATTGCTAATGCAATGAAATTGGAGGATGTCATTCAGACCTCGTAATACGTGTAGAAACCATGAATTCCAGGCTGACTCAGGAAGACTCAGCCATACTTTAAGTAGTACGAAACTACTAATAATGTATTGTAAAAATTAAACCTTTCAAGGTAGTAAGACCAATTATGATTTTGGCTAGAAATGGCTTCTAACAAATGGGAGGGATGCGATCGCTAAGTATACTAACGTAGTGATTATCTTTATAAGTTTTTGCTATTAAGCTAACTTACCCATTCTGTTAGAACCTTCTAAAAATTTAGACTACAACTTCAACAAATGTATAGCCTATATAGACTGTGCAAAAGTTGTAGTCTATATTATTGTTTGACTAACCTTGAAAGAGACAGCTTTATTATCTCTTTACTTGTTTAAGTAAACTTTATCTTATAATTAAAATTAGTGAATATCAATACTTTATAAAGCTTTACAAATAGAGCTTCCAGGATGAAATCTTAACCTATTAGATCAGAAGACATTTGCACCAATCCACCTTGTGCCTGTTAACGCATTTGCTATTAATGAGAAAGTTTATTATCTTTCTATCGGAGATTAATAAATTATCACAGTCCTTGCATTCTTGAGATTTTTAGACAAATATTTTTCACTTTTGTGATCTCTATATTTACGGGGTGCGCCATAATTCAATATGGTTTAGATAAGACAATTTACGCAACCGATAACCTCTGTAGAGACGTTGCAATGTAATATCTCTACGTACATTAAATCTCCACCAAGAATCCTTAAGTGAACCGGATCGCGCCATAATTTGTCTCTATTTTTTGTTTTGCAGCTAAATGTGGTCAGCTAGCACTACTTACACTATGCCTCCATTGCACTTGTCCTTACAAGGAAATTACTATCTCGCCAGATAATTTTATTCCCGAATTACTAGCGGCTTGGGAGTTGACACTGATAAAGCAACCTAGACATCAATTATTCAAGCAATTAGAAACTGCTTATAGCAATGCTATTTGAGTTGTAGAGGTAGGCAATGGACAATAGATTTTTTTTCACAAATGATTTAGGAAGTGTCATTCGTGCAATTAACCTATTTTCCTTACAGAAAATTATTCAACAAAATACTCAAACAACTAGGTAATATTTTGACCGTCTTTGATGTTGCGATCGCCTAATACCAATTCGTAATTAAGAAAGTCAGATTTAATATCTGTTGCCTTCGTTGGGAAAATTGGTATTAGGACAGTAAAGTTATTACAAAAACCACCCGTAGGAGTGTAAACCCTTACCCAACAAATTCACTCCCAGATAGCAAACCCAAACGACGACAAAGCCACCAGTAGCTAAAATTGCTGGTCGAAGTCCTTGCCAACCGCGAGTAATGCGAGCATGGAGGTAAGCAGCAAACACCAACCAGGTGATTAACGCCCAAGTTTCCTTAGTATCCCAACTCCAATAAGTACCCCAAGCTTCGTTAGCCCAAACTCCACCAGCAACGATTCCAATCGTCAGCAGGGGAAATCCCAGTCCGATGATCCGATAGCTGATGTTATCTAAAGTTTCAGCAAGGCTGAGACGCTGAGGTGAAATCATCACACTGACGTGCATCATCAGCCAATTGGATTTGAGCGCAGGTACCAAGGGTTCTGATGCTTGCATCCCTGATGGCAGTGTCAAAGTTGCAAAAGCGGTAATAAAACTTTACTTAGTAATGCAAGTGTAGCGATCGCAATGCTTTATATTTACTCCGCAGAGATAGAAAGCTATTTTGGGCGTTGCTGATTGATGGGATGAATTTTGTTTCGCGCAAAGGTGGGAAGAATCAATCTTTAGCATTGGTAAGAAATCTCAATTCATCCCGCATTTATGCAACGCCCTATTTTGATGTATTTACTTCAGTAATAACTGATTGTGACACTATGGGATGCGTAATCTGGGATATGTACTAGGAGTTTCCAGACCATCTTGGAGTAATAATACAATCAGTACCTACAGCGATCGCAAAGGGCCCTGATGATGTATACTACGTAGGCGAACTCACAGGATTTCCTTTTCCACAAGGTAAGGCACGTATCTATCGACTTAACCCTAGTAATAATCAGCCGGAGGTTGGGGAAATCCTTCGGATTGAGACGAATCAATTTGCTTCTGTTCCCGAACCGTCTGCTGCATGGGGCATAGTTGTAATTGGTGCATTAGGTACTCTTTAAAATATGGTGCTAATTCATTTTTATAAAATTTTACTTTGGCTCTTAACGGCTTTACTTGCGACCTTCAACAAGTTATAAAATTTGATTTTTAATTTCTGGTGTACTTCAATAGATTAATTGTTTGGTACTTTTGATCAATAGACTAACTTGACAAAAAAAGACAGATACGGGGACGTAAAAAAAGAACTGTCTGTATATATGTGTCCCCGTGTCTCTTCAATGAAGGGCTACCACCAAATTCGATTTCCATTTTCGTCAACTCGTGCTTGCCGAATTACGTCGGAAATCTCTTCAGCATCTTTAACGTGGTGGAGTGCCTTTTTTTCGCCATTAGGTTCATCCACAACGAAGTAAGTCGGGACTGTAATTGTGTCGCCTGTAATATCTGGTACATGATCAACAGCTAGCTGTTTGCCCTTCTCTTCAACCGATTGAGACTTATCAGCGATTTTATCTCCTGGATTGGCGGTTAAGTTTCTCTCGTTTACATCTGCCTCTTGGTGAGAATGCGAATCTTCGCTCACTGGTTGATTAATTTGATTTTCGTGATTCTTGTCAGTCATGGCTTTTTCAGGTTTTAGAAAATGTACCTTTACTAACAAGATTGTAGGAAATCAAAGGTATAAAGAGTTCTTTCTCTGGAGAGAGTTTAAGCAGAAACTGAAGAGGAACACGTCTTAGGTTAGATATTAGCTAAGAGGCTTATAAATAACCTCTTACTTCAGAAATAAATAATAGTCAAAAATGCCTACTTCGATAAACTAATATTACTAAACCGCGAATTAATCGCCATAGGTTCATGGTAATAAGTACTATAGCAGTCCTAAATCATTTGTGAAAATTCTATATCTCTTTCTTCTTTCTTCCCTTTGTGTCCTTGGCGTTCTTGGCGGTTCGTTTCCTTATTTATATTTTTCACGACTCATTTAGGATTGCTATAACAATGGTGGGAGCAAATATATAATATTGCGGTATTTTGAGTACAATGGCGATCGCCCATCAAAGAAGATGCAGCAATGGGCATATTTTTACCTTGAGCGGCCGAAAACTCATATCATAATCTTTGAATTACGGTGATTTTCCGGCGTGGAGAGACTTTGTATTGTAAAGTCTCTCCACGCGTTTGCTAACCGTATTAAGCAGCTGTGGCTCTATTACTTAACAAGACTCTCCTGGCAGCACTCCGGCAAACTTCAGAAAATCAGTAATCACACGAATTTCCCCACCATTTGGTAGCTTGACACCTTGGGAAGGATTCCAAACACGATTGTACTTGCGCTCATTGTCACGTTCATCGTCGTAGTCGCGGTCATGGTCACGGTCGCGTTCATTGTCGTGGTCTCGGTCGCGGTCATGGTCACGTTCATCGTCGCGGTCATGGTCACGTTCACGGTCGCGGTCACGGTCGCGCTCGTTGAGGTAGGAGAATCGGTCATTCTTAATTAGGCCGATGATGGTTTCAGCAACAATGCGGCTACCAACTTCGCCCAAAGAGTCGCCCTTTGCACGAACTTCAGATTCCTTGAGGACGTAATACCACGCTGGAGTCTTTTCTAGGAAAGGTTCGAGTGCTTGATTCAATTCTGCTGAATTGCCTTGTTTAAGCTCTTCCACTGTCAGTTTTTTAATACCTAGCTTATTAGCTAAACTTTGTCCAGTAGGAATGCTGAGGAAATATCCCCGCAGTAGATTCCGTTTAGCAAGGTGCTTAAGAAGCTGTTGAATAGGAGGTTGTTCATCGTTGCCTTCATTAAGCAAATCTGACAAAGGAAATGCAAGATGCGTGTCGATTTTTCGGGCAGAATTTCTCTGCCTTTTGGCTGCGCTTTTTTTGTCAACAAAGCGATCCCACTCAATAATCCAGTTAAAAGGCAGAGTGTTAGACGGGCCAGGGCCTGGTGAACCGCCAAGATCACGTTTTCCCGTAAAGACAAAAAGTAATTCAAACGTTGCGTCCGTCAGCGCCCCCGGTTGGTCTGTAAAATTGCGGTTGTAGTCATAAGCAGCCCGCACCATACTATGTCCAAAACGGTAAGCTGCAACGGAGAATTCTAGAGGCATAAAAAGTTTTCCATTCCGGGGCTGGTAGAATTTCAGCCCGTCGCGGAGGATGCTGTCCACTGTCCCGGTTGCAGTTACGGTTTTGAGGAAATCATTGACAACAAGCCACTGGTAGTGCCAACGAACCAGAGTCTGCGCCCGAACAAATAGTTTTTTATTATCTTTGGCATTCTTGGGTTCATTCTTCCGCACCCAGTCTACTACTGCGTTGTGGAAACGCAGGAAGGCAGTGTGGAACTGTGCCACGATCAGATTTTCGTCGTTGCGACTGTCGCCGATCGCAGCTATTCTGTTATTGCGTGGCAGATCGCGCGATAAATCGCTTTCTGGCGGAATTTTGACTCCAGGAACCGGGTCGCCGTTAGCATCTTTTTCAGCGTTTTGTCCAACTTTCAGTTTTACTGGGTCATCTTCCTGATAAAAATCTCTTGCTTCCGTGGGGTTTTTAGGGTCTAGAGTTGGCCCGTCGCCATAAACACTGTCAAGATCGAAGGTTGGGCGACGTAGATTCTTGAGGTTATCGGTTACGAACTTGGGTGATAGAGGCGTGAAATCGTCTTTGGTAATATCAGTTTTGAGGTCTGTGACAGCCCGATCAGTGTTGGCAGTAATATCATGGTCGATAAACTGTCCCCAGTAAGTATAAATCGGAGGTATTGTTGAGTTAGTGTCCTCAAGCTCAGGGCCTTGTCTGTCAATTATTGCCTCGCCTAGCTTTTTGAGTTTGTCAATAATATCTCGGTTATTCTCTGCCGGAAGCAGACTGTTTGGATCTTTGGCAATATCTGGGAAGAGATAATCAAAATCTGTCTCCACATCAATTGCCTGAGTCGTTGGCGGACGTAAGGCCATTCTCTCTTGCACGGTCTTTTCCTTGACATATCCGCCGTGGCTAAATTCAAAAGGGAGATTTTGCATCGTTTTTTCCTTCAGTTATATTCCTATTCTCTTTATATGATTAGAAGAATTTGCGCCTCAGAGTCGCAATATCCTACATTCCATAGATAAGCAATCTATGTAACTTATCAATCTCAAGTTACACTGAGGAATTTACATTAAAATAATGACATTTTTGATGATTAAAACAATAGTACCCACAGGGGTACTATTGGCAAGGAAAAGGTCGAGGCGGTTTAGGCTCATGAATGTGACGAAGAGTTACCCCCCTTGGAAGTGGCAGAGCGATCGCCTACAATCATCCAGACTATTTGTCATGTTACAGTTCTGATACAAAAAATCATCGCTAATTTCAGTTAAGCTGGCTACAGCAGTTTCATCCTCAAAACAATGACAGCAAGTAGTCCCACAATTTTAGCCTTGGACTTTGATGGAGTGATTTGCGACGGACTAATTGAATATTTTGAGGTAGCATGGCGCACCTATTGCCAAACTTGGTTGCCTGCTAACGATACACCACCAGATGATTTGGCTTTGAGATTCTATCGCCTACGACCTGTAATTGAAACGGGTTGGGAAATGCCCGTTTTAATCAAAGCGTTGGTAGATGGAATTTCCGATGAAAAGATTCTTCACGAATGGGTAAGCATCGCCCCAAAACTTTTGTTAGACGACAAGCTACAACCAAAAGAAATTGGTACGAAACTGGATAACCAACGAGATGAATGGATTACCACAGATTTAGATGGTTGGCTGAGTCTGCATAGATTTTATTCAGGTGTAGTAGAAAAAATCAAATTAACTCTTGACAGTGGAGTTAAGTTATACATTGTGACAACTAAAGAAGGGCGTTTTGTGCAGCAGTTGTTGCAACAAGAAGGAGTGAATTTACCACCAGGATCAATTTTTGGTAAAGAAGTCAAGCGTCCTAAACACGAAATTCTGCGAGAATTAATCCAGGCGGCAGGAAACAACCAAGTTAGTCTTTGGTTTGTAGAAGATAGACTCAAAACTTTGCAGTTAGTCCAACAGCAAGCAGACCTTGAAGATGTGAAACTCTTCCTTGCAGATTGGGGCTATAATACCCAAGCAGAACGGGAAGCTGCCCAAAATGATCCGCGAATTCAGTTGTTATCATTGTCTAAATTTGACAAAGATTTCTCGGCTTGGCATTGAAAGTTTTCTTCAAATTGGGTATGTACTAAGCATCAAATGTTATCTGGATCAATTCCCAATTCTCTGAGCTTGGCTGCTAGTCTTTGACGTTGTTGGCGTTCAGTTTGAGCAACTTCTTCAGAAGTTAAATAGCGAGTACCAGTTTGGTTATACCAATACAACACTTCTCGTTGAATTGTGCCAGATATGTAGTTTGAGCGCCCAATGCCCAATTCAATCTCTGGCATCCAAAATGGTTCTCCAATTTGAAGTTGATATTCTCTATCAATCAACTTGTAAACTTCAAATGGTTGATGTTGGTCACGTCGCCAATACTGGGGATTATAAATGATGTAATATAGCACTCCTAATTTGACATAAGTGTTGAGCTTACCGTCATATTCATCACCTGGGGTTTTAGAAACCATTTCCAAAACAAATGTTGGCACAATACCCTGTTCTTCCCACACTACATAGCTGAAGCGTGATTTACCTGCTTTGCGTCGCTCTACTCCCAAGCTCAAAAAACCGTCTGGAACCACTGGGACTAAATGACTCACCCCAGTCGTGTGGTAAATACCCATATCTATGCCGAAAAACCAATCATTCCGATTTGCCCAAATAGATTCGAGAAGAAACAGCAGCAAATTGGGTATAAAATTTTGGTCTTCATTATCCACGGGTGTATCGTCTGAACACGGCAATTCAGCGCTGGTTGGTAAAGTACGATAAGGTTCAAACTGTACCATCTGTAACATTCTTTGGTCATTTGACCGATAGTTCATACCTTAAATTCTATTTTATGCTGTATGATCAACACCTTGAGTAGGCAATAAAGTCTAAAAATCTATGCTTGACCTGACAAAACTAGCGCGACAAATGCAGGGTTTAAGTCAGCATCTTACCTTAGAAGTTGCTGCGAGTCGCCAGCGTTTAGAATTGGCGCAACAACATCTAAAAAATGCTTACGAGTGTCAACAAGATTTAATCGATCGCCAGGAAAAATGGCGCGATCGCATTTCCTTTGCTAATGCTACCCCAGTGGAGTCGCTAGAAACCTGCATTGATATTTCAGTTCCCCCCAAAATACATACTGTCATCGCTACCGATGGTTCGCAAATTTCCCCCAACCACCACGAAATTGCTTACTGTTATCTTCTAAATATTGGCAGAGTCGTCTTGCATTACGGACAAAATCGCCATCCATTACTCGATAGTTTGCCAGAGGTATTTTATCGCCCAGAAGATTTATATATGTCTCGGCAGTGGGGAATTAAAACCGAGGAATGGATGAGTTTTCGCCGCACTGCTTCAGAAATAACGGTATTAGCAGAACTTGCGTGTGCAGTGAAAACGGAAGCGCCAGCCTTGGCGATGGTAGATGGTTCACTAATTTACTGGTTTTTAGAACAGTTGCCGATGGATGCACGCGATCGCATTTTACCCCCAATTCTGGAAGCTTGGCAGCAGTTGCGTGATGCTCAAATTCCTTTGATGGGTTATCTCAGCGCCTCTCGCAGTATCGACGGCATGAACTTTTTACGGTTGTTGGCTTGTATCCATCCAGTTCCAGACTGCAAAAGTTATTGCCCAAATCAGTTAGAAAAAGTACCTTGTAAAATTTTTGAACAATTGCGCGATACTTCCCTTTGGACAACCCGACTCAAACCAGGACAACGCAGTACCCTGTGGCGCAGTAATTCACCCATTCTTGAACTTTATGGTGATCAAACCATTTACTTTTGCTATGTCCACGTTGGCACCGAAATCGCCCGCATAGAAGTTCCGGCATGGGTAGCGGATAATGCAACCATGTTAGATCAAGCATTGGGATTAATGCTGGCACAAGTGCAGAAAGGATATGGCTACCCTGTGGCGATCGCTGAAGCGCATAATCAAGCCGTGGTAAAAGGTGGCGATAAAGCACGTTTTTTTGCCCTCCTTGAACAACAAATGATTAAAGCTGGTTTGAAAAATGTGGGAACTTCTTACAAAGAAGCCAGAAAGCGGGGGAGTATTGCCTAAAAATATAAGGCAGTTTATCTTAACTCTCACTGATGGCTCCGACTGGGAATGCTAAAAAGTCACCACACTGCGAATTGATTCACCTTTCTGCATCAAATCAAAAGCATCATTGATTTGCTCAATGGGCATCACATGGGTAATCAAATCATCAATGTTTATCTTCCCTTTCATATACCAATCAACAATTTTTGGCACATCTGTACGCCCTCTAGCACCACCGAATGCCGAACCTTTCCAAACGCGCCCAGTTACTAATTGAAAAGGACGAGTACTGATTTCCTGCCCAGCACCAGCAACACCAATAACCACACTTACGCCCCAACCTTTGTGGCAGCATTCTAATGCTTGACGCATAAGTTTGACATTACCGATACATTCAAAACTGTAATCAGCACCGCCTTTTGTTAAATCAACCAAGTAGGGAACTAAATCACCCTCTACTTCTTGGGGATTGACAAAGTGCGTCATGCCAAACTTTTCGGCCATTGCGCGTTTGCTGGGATTAATATCCACCCCGACAATCATATTCGCCCCTACCATCCGCGCCCCTTGGATAACATTCAAGCCAATACCACCCAAGCCGAAAACTACAACATTTGCTCCCGGTTCCACTTTAGCTGTATTGATGACTGCACCAATACCAGTAGTTACACCACAGCCAATGTAACAAACCTTATCAAATGGGGCATCTTCCCGAATTTTTGCCAGGGCGATTTCCGGCAGCACCGTATAATTAGCAAAAGTGGATGTACCCATGTAATGATGAATCATCTGCCCATCAAGACTAAAGCGACTGGTACCATTGGGCATGACACCGCGTGCTTGAGTTAAGCGAATGGCTTGACAGAGATTAGTTTTGAAACTCAGACAATATTCGCACTGGCGGCATTCGGGAGTGTAGAGGGGAATAACGTGATCCCCTGGTTTCAAACTGGTGACACCAGCGCCTACCTCCACTACCACACCAGCACCTTCATGTCCCAAAATTGCTGGAAACAAACCTTCGGGATCATCACCAGATAGGGTAAAGGCATCGGTATGACAAACCCCGGTGGCTTTAATTTCAACTAACACTTCACCGGCTTGGGGCCCCGATAGTTGAACAGTTTCAATTGTCAACGGATTACCTGCGCTGTAAGCTACTGCTGCTTTAACTTCCAATGTCAGCCCTCCTGTATAGTTTTTTAACGTTCTCCCCAGTGCTGAAGCCTACGGTGTATACATAAGTCGGATGCCTTTTCATCTGCCTCTATGACCCTCCTTAATTCTTCTTTGCAAAAGCTACCGTGTACACACAAATCTTTTAAAGTTACTGCGTAAAGTAGGGTAAATTAATTTTTGCAGGTCGATGCAACAAAAATGCAGGTCAAAAGACTTGTGTGTACATTGTAGAGTGCTGAAGCAGCGGCCAAGATGCCTGCACTATACCCGGTTTAAACAAAATTAATTTTGTTTGCCCAGTTATTCAGCACGATCGCCGCTATAACGATAAATATTACTTTGTTAAAATATCATTCTCTAGCTAGATTGGTTAAAGTCGGCAACAGCTATTTGGCAACAATGTAAATTTGATGTCAACAGCCACCCCAAAATAATTTGTCCACCCTCAGTTAATAAATTTTGTCACAGCTTATGAACCCTGCCCTAACACAAATTGGCGCTCAAATGTCCAACCTGACTGGCGTAAGAGCAATCATGAAGGATATTATCGAAACATTACGAGCAGGTGCAGGGCAGCAATTTATTAATTTGAGTGCTGGTAATCCGTTAATTTTGCCAGAGGTAGAGCAGTTATGGCGAGATTGTACTGCACAACTTCTTGCTAGTCCAGAATATGGTGAGGTAGTTTGTCGCTACGGCTCAAGTCAGGGTTATGCACCGTTGATTGAAGCGATCGCCAACGACTTCAACAAACGTTACGGGTTAAACTTGAGCGATCGCAATATCCTCATTACCGCCGGCAGTCAAACACTTTACTTCTACGCTGCTAATACCTTCGGTGGTTACACTTCTAGCGGCGAGTTAAAACAAATTGTTTTGCCCCTCAGTCCTGACTACACAGGTTACGGCGGTGTTTGCTTAGTTCCAAAAGCCTTAATCGCCTACAAACCGACTCTTGATATTGATGCAGCCGCCCATCGATTTAAATATCGCCCCGACTTCAGCCAACTTACAATTACAGAAAATACGGGTTGTGTTCTCTTCTCTCGCCCCTGTAATCCCACTGGTAATGTTCTCACTGATGATGAGGTGAAAAAAATTGCTGCCCTGGCTGCGCCTTACAATCTGCCGGTGTTAATTGACTCAGCTTATGGGCCTCCCTTCCCAGCATTGAACTTTACCGAAATGACACCAGTGTTTGGCGATAACATCTTACACTGCATGAGTTTATCGAAAGCGGGATTACCAGGAGAAAGGGTTGGTATTGCCATTGGGGATGAAAAGTGGATTGAAGCGCTGGAATGTTTCCAAGCAAATATTGGTCTTCATTCTTCACGTTACGGCCAAGCGATCGCAGCTCTTGCAATTAATTCTGGTGCTTTAGTAGAAATTTCTCACACTGTTATTCGTCCCTTTTACCAAAATAAATTTACAGTTTTAGAAACCACCTTAGAACAAGCGATGCCCAAGAATTTACCTTGGTTTCTCCATCGCGGTGAAGGAGCAATTTTTGCTTGGTTGTGGTTAAAGGATCTACCCATTAGTGACTGGGAATTTTACCAGCAACTCAAGCAAGTAGGTGTGATTATTGTACCGGGAAATACCTTTTTCCCTGGTTTAGAGGAAGAATGGGCGCACAAGCACCAATGCTTCCGCATCAGCCTCACTGGCAGCGATGAGGAGATTGCCACTGCTATGCAACGTTTAGCAAAAGTAGCTGAGGAAGCTTATAAAGGTGCGGCGGTGACTGCCTGATTAGGAGTAGAGACGCGATTAATCGCGTCTGTACAAGAGTTAGGAGTTATGAGAATTTTTTCCCCAATGCCCAATGACAAATGACAAATGACAAATCAGATAATTGGCTAGAAATTGGTAAAATTGTTGCCCCTCAAGGATTGTCTGGAGAATTACGGGTTTATCCTGTATCCGACTTTCCCGAAAGATTTGAGGTGCCGGGAAAACGTTGGTTGTTGCGTTCAGGTGAAACAGAACCACAACCAATCGAATTATTGACAGGACGTTATATCAGTAACAAAAATTTGTATGTGATCAAATTAGCTGGCGTGGAAAATTGCGATCAGGCGGAGGAGTTGCGCGGTTGTAAGTTAATGGTGCCAGCAAGCGATCGCCCCCAATTAGGCGAAGATGAATATCATGTCCTCGATTTGATTGGCTTGGAAGTCTTCATGCAAGCATCTGGCGAACTTGTTGGTACGGTGGTAGATATTATCCCGGCTGGCAATGATTTGTTAGAAGTAAAATTACATGAATCGTTTACTACAGACAAAAAGCAAAAGACTGTTTTGATTCCATTTGTAGAAGCGATCGCCCCAGTGGTAGACTTACCATCTGGTCGCATTGAAATTACACCACCGCCTGGGTTATTGGAAATTTGACAACGTAATTTATTGATTATTTTTTCTCTCTTCTGCATTTATCTGATGACATTTTTTGCACACAGCTTGTAATTTTACAGTCTTGTGAGCTTCCAAGGTATATATTAGAGCCGGATTGTTGTCTGGTAGTCGAAACTCTTCCTTAATCAAAAAATTGAAAGAATCAATCATAATTGACTCCCAATCTTTATGTGAAAGCGTTTTCAGTGCCTGTTGAGCAATAACATCAAATTCTGGCTCTATATGGTCTATCTCTTTTGATAGTTTACCGCATCGCTCACATTTAGGGTGTTGACGTTTATATTCAGAGATATCAGGTTCTATGGCTTTTCGTAATGCGTCTTTAACAATATTTTCCTTACTCTTAGGATAAATACACTGGTTCCATGAGATTGGATGCCATCCTAAACTTAGGAAAAAGCCAAAGAAGTTGTAGCAACGACCAGGATAAGGTTCTTTTCTAAAACGTAAGGGTCTAAGCCCGTGACAAGCACAATAATAATGCTTTTCAGTAATCAAATCACTAATCAACTCTGACTCAAATTCCTGATTGAAATCATAGTTTTTTAGTAATTCCTGAATGTGTTTTTCTAGTTTAGTTTTATTAAAGTCTTTAAAAAAATGATCTAGTTTTGCCATTTTATTTACCAATAATATAAACGTCTAATAAATGTGGCATTTAAAATATCAAAAAAACATCAGTATAAACCGCTTCCCAACGCCCTAACCCGCTCTCCGTTGCGATCGCCCAACTCCACTAGGGGTTCAGCCGAGATATCGATACCGTTGGCGAATTCCCCAAACAGCTAAACTGAACCGATTAGTTCAGCAATGAAACGATTGAGAACCTTCTGAGCAGTTTTATACCCAGTAGCTTGCTTACCTAACTTCAGTTGGGACAAAATGCGATCGCGTAAAATTTCAAGTTCTCTTATCGGTGGCAAACCGACAGGTTGTTTAGCGCTTGTGGTATTAGATATCTGATGTGACTCACTCTGCCGTGTAATACTTGGTTGAATGGGAGCTAAAAAATCTGAGTCTTCCCGTGTAATACAAGGGTTATCGTTATGCCTAACAATGTGTTCTAAATAATCAGCACGGGTTAAGCCTAAGCATTCCGAAGCAATACCAAGAGCCTTCCAAGTCTTATCTGTTAATCGCAAAGAACGTACTTCACGATAGTCAT
>NZ_WBKM01000286.1 GCF_015714725.1 Nostoc sp. WHI | reverse complement strand
GGATAAGGAAGAATATGTATTAACTCCTGCCTCCTGCCTCCTGTCTCCTGCCTCCTCTACGACTCCCTGAGCTAAATCGAAGTCGTGCCATAACCCTTGCCAGTGCAGTTTAAACTTTAGGCGCGTCCAGCCAGGGGGTAGGTGGGGATTGGCTACGGGGCCATTTTCGGTTAGTTGAATGCCACCGAACCCAAAAATTACAGCTTGCCAAATACCACCAGCACTAGCGCCGTGAATTCCATCGCTGGTGTTACCTCGGTTATCTTCAAGATCCACCATTAACGCTCGCATAAACAGTTCGTAAGCTTCGGTTGATTTGCCCAAATCTGAAGCTAAAATGGCTTCAACTGCTGGCCCAAGGGATGAACCATAAGTTATGTCAGTGCGGGGTGCGTAGTAGTCCCAGTTTGTCTGCAATGCTTTTTCGTTGTAGGGAAAATCTGCTGATTCCCGCATTAAATATAGAAGCATTAATATATCTGGCTGCTTGAGGACTTGATATTTGTTAGTTTTCTCAATACCTAAGATCGGTTGCATGGAGCGATCGCGTGGTTCATAGTCTGCTAAGTTGATATCTTCCAATTGGAAAAATCCCTCAAACTGCTCAATTAGTTCTGTTGATGGATCATAGAGAACCAATATTTTGGCGATGATATCTTGCCAGTGCGATCGCTCTTCTGGAGTGAGTTGTAGTTTTTCTTCTAGTTCGGTGGCTTGTTCGGGGAAATTGTCAGCCAACCAATCATAAACTGCGATCGCTTTCTCTAGATGCCATTGCGCCATGCGGTTTGTAAAGGCATTATTGTGGACTAATTCATGGTATTCATCAGCTCCAATCACTCCCCGAATTTCATACTGTTGGCGCTCAGGATTGAATTCTACTCGGCTACTCCAAAAGATGGCGGCATCCAAGATCACCTCTGCACCGCGCTTTTGCATCCAGTCATGATCACCAGTGGCTTGCCAGTAATTCCAAACAGCGTAGGGGATATCTGCATTGATATGAATTTCGCGATCGCGGCACCAAATCCGCACGTCTTCACCATAAAAATCACTGCCAATAGCCCAACGTGGTGTGACTTCATCTCCGGTAACAGCACTTTCCCAGGCAAACATTGCCCCTTTATAGCCGTAATGGGCTGCCTTGCGTCTAGCTCCATTCAAGGTGTGCCAACGGTAACTGAGTAAGTTACGAGCGATCGCTGGTTGGGTAAACAGAAACATGGGTTGCATAAAAATTTCTGTATCCCAAAAGATATGGCCGCGATAGCCAAACCCCGAAAGGGTTTTCGCCGGAATGCTGACTCTATCCTCATGCCGTGGAGCAGCAATCAGCAGCTGAAATAAATTGTAGCGAACAGCAAAAGTTGCTGTGCTGTCCCCTTCAATGAGGATGTCACTTTGCTGCCAAACCTCATCCCATGCCTGTTCATTGGCTTTTAGTAGTGTTGCGTAGTCTGGCAGGTGCGCGAGTTTTTCTTGAGCTGCTGGGACTGGTGTTTCAATTTCCCGCGAGGTAAAAACTGTCAGGAGTTTTTCTACTGTTATGGTCTGTTCCGCTTTCGCCAAGAATGTCGTACTTAAGGTAGGATAACCAGGTGCGGTACTGACTTGCAAAGATGCTTCAGTGCCTAATATTGTCACCTTAGCTGCCATACCGAGTTCAATTCGGGAGTTGCGGGTGCGGCGTTGTAACCAGATTCCTTGGTCAGTCTTGCCCTGATCTAATCCTTCCCAGTGATTGAAACCCTGATTTTCTGGATAGCCGTTGATACTAGCTTGAATTTCGATTAACCCATCAAAATCTACTGGCGTTAAATGGCAGCGTAGCGCCAACACGTGGGGATCTGCAAGACTAGCAAAGCGTTCAAAGTTGATATCTATGGTATTCCCACCGGGAGAGCGCCAACGCAACGAACGGCTGAGAAGTCCTTGGCGTAAATCAAGTTGGCGATCGTAGCGCAATATCTCACCTTGATCGAGACGGAAGCGATCGCCGTTTACAATCACTACCAAGGGTAGCCAGTCAGGGCAATTTACCAGTTCAGTGTACACCACCGGCACATCATCGTAGACACCGTGGATAAAAGTAGCTGGCGATGCATGAGGATACCCTTCTTCAAAACAGCCTCTTGTCCCCAGGTATCCATTACCGATTGTAAAAACGGTTTCTTTGGAGTGCAATTGCTCAGAGTCAAACTGGGTTTCGGTTAATATCCAGTCTGTGTAAACAAAATGGGGAGTGGGGAGTGGGGAG
>NZ_WBKM01000027.1 GCF_015714725.1 Nostoc sp. WHI | reverse complement strand
TTCTATATTCTAAAAACAGAACTACTTTCCTGGATTTACCCTTCGTTTTTAAGCAAATCCCTCAAATATGTCAGTATTTATACTTAATAATTGTAGTCAATTATTTTTTAGTGATGCCTGCGGTGGTCACTGAGCTTGCCCTTTGCGGAGCGTCTTGTAGAGAAGTGCGCGCTGCGCCTACGCCTTTCCCTAAAAAACTAATTATTTTGTGCTACGTATTGAATTTCAAAATGGCGATTAATACCCTATTTATTTCAAAATGAGAATTGCTGACCGCCATATATTCTTACATCCAGTTCCTCTGCTGGCTCATAAAATTTCTTCAGATTTTCAATAATTTTTCTCCTACCTATTTTTGATTGTAAATCATTTAAAAACAACCCAAAATTACTCCCATCTTCTAGTAAAGGATGTTGGGGCAAATCAGTTTTTTGAGCATTTCTTGGTTCTGAATATCGCCCCATCTGCCAGTCACGATATAAAGCAATATTAGAAAATGTAGTGCTGAGATAAGAAAGTTCTGGATACAAATCTGGATCTGTTCGCTGAGATAAGATAGACTGATCTGGTATTAGGTTTTCTGGATGAATATAGTTGCCATTCTGTTGGAAATAATTACCTTTTTGTACCATTAACTCTGGATATCCACTGTGATAACGATAATAAGAAATGAGAATATTATCAACAGAACTTTGGTACTGACTTTCTATTATTTCGTCTATTAAATCTAGCCTTCCTTTACTATTAGAGGTGAACATCAACTGATAATGTAAGGGTTGAAGTCCTTCTGGATAATTAACAATAGCTTTTATTTTGACCACTGGATTTTCCTGTCCACCCTTCCACAGAAACTCGCTAATGCCTCCCCCTTGCCGAAATGGTGCGGGTAAGTCTGTGGGTGTCGCCCTTAAAATTCCAATTGCTTCAATTAAATTCGATTTACCCGAAGTGTTAGCCCCAATTAATACATTCAGAGGTTGCAGTTCAATTTCTTCACCCTCACTTCCATAAGAAAGGAAGTTTTCTAATCGCAGAGTGCGGATAAATCTTTTACCTTCCATTAGATTTTCCTATTTAGTTAATTATCTATATTCTATTAATTACGCACGGAAATTCTATAATATTCAATGATAACGTCATGTTATGTGTAAATTGCGATGCCTGGGTTGGGTTAGTCCTACGCTCAAGGACATTTTACCTTTTAGTGCGTAGCTTGCCGCCGTAGGCATCGCTTCGGCGTTTAGATGGTGGGATAGCGGGTTCATAAGCCTTCAGTCCCCCATCACCCGTAAAAATTTCTACTTGGTATGTTTTACTGGCTTTAGCGTAATATTCAGCCACACTCTTAATTGTCGCATCTCCGATAGAAATCTTTCCCGATGCTAGAGTAGGCCATTCAGCAGCCAGCTGTTTCAATTGTTCTGAATTCCAAAGTTCACCCACTTGAGTTGTAAAAATTTCCCAAGGTATAACTCCATCTGCTACTTTCACTAAAATATCAGCGAAAGCTTGAGCAATTTCATATCGCCTAGAGTTAGCTTGTGCAATGTGATTACCAGTTTCAATAATTGTCGCTAATGGTAGTATAAACATTGCACTTTGTTTTTCTTCTTCTTGAAAACGAGCTTTAACTCTTTTTTGATCCCATTTATCATTATCAGAACCACAAGTTTCCTTACCAGGAACACCCAAGTAGACGCAGAGGATTGATGTGTCAATAATCAGAACATTTCTCATAGTTAACTTTACTTATTATCAGAAAGGCTCTTTTCAATTGCGCCTTTAGTTGCGAGTCTGCCCAAAGTCCCTGATGCTAGTAAAAGAGGAAGATTTTCAATATCTTCTAAAAGTGTAAGCTTGCTTTCTCCAGTTTCAGAATCACGGTGTGCAACAACCACAAAAGGAACTATTTCTGGGCCTAAAGCATCAAGTAAAGCTGGATTATGGGTAGTTAGTAAAATATCAATTTTTCTTTTGCTGCCAATCTCTCGTAGTGTTCTTACCAGCAATTCTGCACGCGAGGGATGAAGACCATTGTCTATTTCTTCAATTACTAGCTGACTGCCTTCTGGTCGAGTAAGGAGCGCTGTGAGAATTGCTATAAAACGTAAAGTTCCATCTGACATAGTTTTAGCATCAATCTCTGTGATGTGCCCAGGTTTCCATTCTTCTTGACAGTAAAGCATGGCATCAGTACCAAATCTGCCAACTTTTTCTGCCCAGAGTTTTTGAATATCACCTTCTGGGAAATCTTTGATGTAGTTAGACAGAGTGGATTCTACTTCAGTTTTATGTTCTTCAGATAATGCTGCTAATACACCAGCAATATTGGAGGCATCACTTTCAAGAGTGTCAGATAGGCGTGAATACTCACGCATTTTAGAGGGAATAGGATTCAGAATCAAAATTTCTTTCAGAGTGGAAACAACACAATTGATAGCTTTAATTTTTAAGGGAAAATATCTTTTTTGAAGTTCTTTTTCAAAAATGAGCCTTCCATCTTCGTCCGTGCTTAAATATATATGATTAGATACAATGTCCTTAAAATCAAAATAAGTTCCTGCCTCTTTCATGCCACTTTTTGTATTTAAATCTATTTTTTTTACAGTAAAGTTTTCTACATACTTAATAGTATGATCTTCATTCAAGTTTTGACGTTCAATATATTCTTCTATAACTTTGACTTCACTTACTATTTGTGTTTGTATAACATATAAGTAGTCTGCTTTATCATCTTCACCCTGAACTAAAGCATTTAACGTAAATTGAGTTTCGGGTTTAAGTGCAGCCCACTCTAAGCCACCTCTAATAGACGTAAGTGTTTTATCTCCTGCTAAAGCTGCTTCAACATTCTCACCTCTAGCTATTCTTTGTAAAAATACCAAAGCTTCAACCACATTAGATTTACCACTCGCATTTGTACCAATAAGAACAGTCAACGGGTCAAGTGGAAGCTCCGCATAACGAAAACTTTTCCAATTTTCAAGAATGAGTTTCTTAAGCATGATCAAATCCAAAAATGTTAATATTATATTTTTCCTATTTAGACAGACTTAATACAAAAACTCTGCGTTCCTTTGCGCTCAACTCCGCGTCCCTTTGCGTTTAAATCTCAACCTTAAATTCGCTAAGGTTGATACCAGCGATTACGGGAATCGTTAACCCCAAACGCAACCGTAGCGCTAGCCAGTCACTTAAAGCTTCTACATCCTTATAGAGTTTGATGATTTGCCCAGACTCCTTGTAAGCTTGGAATTTCACCCCAATAAGTTTGATCATCTTCAATGATCTCATAAACCGCTAGTTCTATTGCTTGGTCAATGTAGCTTACCAGCATAACAATTAAAAAATCCAGTACCTATCTAAATTTAGCTCCTAACAGTAGCGATGCCTACGGCGGCAAGCTACGCACAAAGTTTTTCAGCGTTGTATAAATATGGGATGATTTTACAGATTTTTCTTTGCGTCTTTGCGCCTTTGCGTGATATAACCTCATAGCTGGTTTGTACAATTATGAGCTTTCTTTGACTAAAGCTAAAGCTGCTTGAACGACTTTTGCAAGAGGTCTAAGGAAGAATTTAGGACTTACGCAAAACTACACGCGCTCTGGGGCAATTCATGAATTGCCCTTCAGAAGAAAATCATTCTTTTTGGCTATTGTTTGCATAAGTCCTGAAATTGAAGAAATTTTTGATCTAATTTATTTTTCCTTTCTCAAAATTCAGAACTTAACATTCAACACTCAGCACTCAACACTGAGTACTCAGCTTGGGTGAATTTCTCCCAAAAGTACTTCTTGAGGTGCCCCAGTGGCAGTAGGTAGGTTGCCTGGAATACCTAAATATCGCCAGTAGGCTAAAACTGCGAAGGCGATCGCTTCTTTAAAATCTGCATTCAAGCCGACCTCATCCGTAGTCCAAACTGGTACTGATGTCAACAACAACTCTAACCGACGTTTCAAATAGAGATTGCGACTACCACCGCCACATAATAGTATTCGTTGTGGCATTTCCGGCAAAAAAGTGCGGTAACTATGAACAATTGAAGCAGCTGTAAGTTCTGTGAGAGTTGCCAGTACGTCGGCAGGATTGAGTTGGTATGCTTGGGCATCTTTTAAACACTGATGCAGGTATGTAACACTAAATAACTCTCGACCAGTAGATTTGGGAGGCGGCAAATGAAAGTAGTCTTGGTTGAGCCATTGTTCTACCAATTGATGGCAAGGAGTACCACTCGCTGCCCAATTGCCATCTTCATCATAAGTTTTAGCACCAGCGCTTAAATGCTCTACCGCCAGATCCAACAGACAATTTCCTGGGCCAGTATCCCAAGCGCAAATTTTTGAAAGCCAGTCACCATGCCGAGGCGGAATATAAGCAACATTACCAATACCACCAAGGTTTTGAATACAACGTCCTTCCTGGGGATGGCTGAGTAAATAGGCATCTACTCTGGGCACAAGAGGTGCACCATGACCACCAATAGCGATATCAGCAACGCGGAAGTTGCTCACAGTTGTAATGCTTGTAAGATAAGCAATTAATTCACCTCGCCCTAGTTGGAGACTGTAACCCAAGGGAGTGCTGAGGAGCCTTCCTTTCTCCCCCTGCTCTCTTGCCCCTCCTGGTGGTCGATGATAAACCGTCTGACCGTGAGAGCCAATTAGAGTGGCTGGCTGGTGATCAATTTGAATATTTTGGGCGGCTTGGGCAAAGACTTGAGCGATCGCATCATCTATTTCTGCCAATTCTGCCATTGAGATAGCAACGCCAGCACCAACTGCTAATATTCTGTCTCTGAGTTCGGCTGGATAGGGATAGGTTGCGCCGACTAGCAACTCAATTTTGAGATCCAATTCTGTACCGGAAATATCTACCAACGCAGCGTCTATACCATCTACGGATGTGCCACTAATTAAACCGATAACGCGAGTACCGACAGCAGCTTCTTCAGTTGGATGCATTGACAAAGATTTTTTGTTGATTGCAAGAGGTAGTTTAATTCATGTTACTACACATGTCAAAAAAACTAAGGTGGCATAGTTGACTGGAAAAAGACAAGTAGGCAGAGCAAGGGAAGAATTTCAAAACTAATAGCTATGAAGACCAATCTATTTCTCTTTATCAGGAAACAGGGTTCTCAAAGACTGTCTATTATCTTTATTATTCCTTCATTAAGGACAACAGCTGAAAATACAAATCTTAATACGCATGGGTTAATTTTACATTTTTATCTTCAGATAAATAACAGACTCTCTCTCCACTTTTTTGGAAAGTAAAACTACTTATTTAGCTTCTAATATAAAGCAAAATTTTGACTAAATAGATGGATTTTTTAGCCAAGGCAAATCCAGTAATTTCATCGTGTTGTTTTTTCTGGAAGACATTCCATAATGAATTCAAGTCACGTGACAAATTTATCAACAAAAAAACTACAAAATATCAAAATTATGTCTCTTAAAAAAATTGCTTGCATCGCTGCTCTATCTTTATCTGCAATCTCCTCATTTATATATGCTGGTTCTGCCCAAGCTATTTCCTTCAAGGTGAACACAGGGATTGCAGCCCCTAATGGAACAACTGACAAAGGTGCTTTTTCTGAGTTTACTCAGCTTCCGGGTACGACAACTGTTGACTTCAACAATGGTCAAGCACCAACCACTGGTTTCGCTAAGTACTCATTTGAGAACGGTCAAAAGAGCAGTGTTAGGTCAGATGTATGGGCACCTGCCGGGGCAAACGGTGAAGTCAATAAAACTAACTATTTAGCAGTTTTCAACGGTGATAAAGTCACAATTAACCTTAACAATCACCTCAATTATTTCGGTATTGACTGGGGAGCTATCAGTCCCGACAACACCTTCTCCTTCTACAATGGCAATACCCTGATCAAATCATTTACAACTCAGGATGTAGATCCGGTTGCTCCCATTCATGCCTCACAGCATGGAGGTGAAGGCAATGGCTACCTTCACTTCTACTCAGATAGTAGCAATGATATCTTCAACAAGATTGTCATCTCCCAAGCAGCAAATGGTGGTGGATTTGAAAGCGACAACCATTCTTTTCATCTAGGAACTGACAGATTTACAGGTTTTGACCCTAAGTCTGTTCCTGAGCCTAGTGTTACATTAGGTATGCTGGCTGTAGGTGGTATGTTTCTAGGCAAACGCAAGAACGAGAAGTTACAAAGCGTAAGGAAATCTAACTAAAGATACCAATCATAGCTTAGTAAGATTTTACTGATTTTCTCTACACCCTAAACTTAGGCTCCACGTTTGCATAGCGTGCCGTATCTAGGATTTCAAAACTTCTGATAATAATTCAACATTAAATACAAATTAGGGCGAGCTTACTTATGTAAACTCGCCCTAATCCTTTTGCCATTTATGATCAGCCCTTCTTCTACGGTCAACGCAAGGCATAGCTAGCTTTCAGAGTAGAAGTAAGTAAGCTATGCTCAGGCCTATCTTGCTGGAGGAAAGAAAACTTGTTAGAAAAGTCTCAAAGAAGAAATAAAAGAAAAAGCTTACAGAAAACCCACATCCTCAGAATCGATATGATAGAAAAGTAAATAAAATTTAAAAAATATTTATCGAATGATGGTTCAATCATCTGGCTTGTCCAAGGTCAAAGACTTATTAACACAAAAAATCTTTTTAGGTAATGAACCTAATGCAGAGTTAATTGCAATTCTCACCGTTTACTTTGTCCAAGGGATTTTAGGGTTATCGCGTCTAGCTGTTAGCTTTTTCCTCAAAGATGAACTGCTGCTGAGTCCAGTCCAGGTATCGGCGCTATTGGGAGTTGTCTTCCTACCTTGGATGATCAAGCCGGTGTTTGGTTTTATTTCTGATGGTTTGCCTATATTCGGCTATCGTAGACGTCCTTACTTGATTTTATCTGGGATACTGGGAACTGCTTCCTGGGTCAGCCTGGCCACAATAGTTCATACTAGCTGGGCAGCTACGTTAGCGATCGCCCTTGGTTCTCTCTCCGTCGCCTTCAGTGATGTTATAGTTGACTCGCTGGTTGTTGAACGAGCCAGAGGCGAATCGCAAGCAAAAGCCGGTTCACTACAATCTCTGTGCTGGGGTGCTTCTGCGATCGGAGGTTTAATAACAGCATACTTTAGCGGTCTGTTGCTCCAATACTTTACTACCCGTACTGTCTTTGGGATTACCGCCTTATTCCCTCTCATCGTTTCAGGGGTAGCTTGGTTAATTGCTGAGTCTCCTGTTAGTAAAGATTCTCAAGATAGTAATCACACCAACCCTTTACCAATCAAACATCAACTGGGGCAGCTGCGCCAAGCCATTACCCAAAAAACAATTTGGCTACCAACGGCGTTTATCTTCATCTGGCAAGCTACCCCAAATGCAGAGTCAGCTTTTTTCTTCTTTTCTACCAACGAACTACATTTTGAACCAGAATTCTTGGGGCGGGTGTACTTGGTGACAAGTTTCGCGTCTTTAGCAGGTGTTTGGATTTTTCAACGTTTCCTCAAAGGCATCCCTTTTCGGGTGATTTTTGTTTGGAGTACTGTCCTTTCCTCAATTTTGGGGATGACGATGCTATTGTTAGTGACTCACACAAACAGGCTGTTAGGTATAGATGACCACTGGTTTAGTTTGGGTGATAGTCTTATTCTCTCTGTAATGGGGAAAATTGCCTTTATGCAAGTGATGGTGCTAGCAGCAAGGCTTTGTCCTCCGGGAGTGGAAGCGACATTATTTGCCTTGTTAATGTCGGTGTTTAATTCAGCAGGAACGGTTTCCAGTGCATTCGGGGCATTAATCACGTATTGGCTGGGGATCACCGCCACTAACTTTGAGTCACTTTGGATACTGGTGGTAATTACTAACCTCAGCACACTGTTACCCCTACCATTTATCAACTGGCTACCTACTGCTGATGAACAAACTGAGACATCAAATGATGAGGAAAAACCGTTTTTGCCTGATTTGATGGCTGAGTTGGTACTGCGAGAATCAGAGTCGGAAAAAAAATCTTTTTAGTAGCTACATATTTTCATGTAAGGTAACAATAAAAAACAAAGTGTATGCAGAGTTTTAAAAGTTACGAAAGCTGAGTTACAGAAAAATCCTACAGGTTTATAATGCTGCTCATCACCGCTCAGATTTGGTAATTTTGGATGCTAGTGATTTCTCTAAAGGAGTGATGGCTCGGCTACACCTAAAGCATCATATTCCTTATGGTCTGTATGGGAGCTTTACTTCTGAAGTTTTTGGGGAAATTTGATTCCCTCTTTGGGTGAAACTATTTTTTCGCTGGCAATGATGTGCAAATCGATGTTTTTAAGCAAGCGCACCAATTTTTGCGTCAAAGATCCTTTGAGAAGCATTTGCCAGCGCGATCGCTGACTTTCACCAATTACAATTTGAGTGATTCGATATTTCTCAGCTACTTCAGCGATCGCATTAGCTACGTTAGTATTGGTAACACGAATTAAAGTACCTTCAAATTCTTTACAGAGTTTCTCACAGGTGTGGATGTGTAAACTTTCCTCTTTGGTGAGGAAACGTTCTGGATCGGCAACAAACAAGCTATAAAGTGGGGCGTTCATATAATTAGCCAGCCTCGCACCCCGGCGTAACAGTTGGACTGAGTTGGGATAAGTGGATATGCATACCAAAACCCGCTCGTGAATATTACAGGATTGCCCATTGGGGATAGTAGCGATCGCATCTTCTTCCACGTTGTCTGCTACTTCGCGCAAAGCCAACTCCCGTAGAGCAATCAGGTTGCGGCGTTGGAAAAAGTTATCAAGGGATTGTTGGATTTTTTGAGGTGCGTAAATCTTCCCTTCTAATAACCGTTCTTGCAGTGTTTCCGGCGTGACATCCACTAATACTATTTCATCTGCTTCATCCAGAATCCTGTCAGGAACACGCTCACGGACTACCACACCTGTAATTCGGGCTACTAAGTCATTGAGACTTTCCAAATGTTGCACATTCATTGTGGAGTAGACATCAATACCTGTTGCCAAAACTACTTCTACATCTTCGTAGCGTTTTTCGCGTGGTGAACCAGGGACGTTGGTATGGGCTAGTTCATCGATTAAGATTAGTTGGGGCGATCGCTTTAAAATAGCATCTGTATCCATCTCCGTTAGCATCAACTCATCCCGAAAATATTGCTTGCGGGGTAAAATCTCCAGTCCCTCTGCCTTCTCAGCTGTTTCCTTGCGCCCGTGGGTTTCCAAAAGCCCAATGACGACATGAATTCCTTCATGTTTGAGTGAATGTGCTTCTTCCAGCATCCGGTAGGTTTTGCCTACTCCCGGAGCCATGCCAATAAATATCTTATGCTTGCCCCGTCGTCGTGGCGGATAAAGCGAGTAATTTGGAGAATTCAAAGGTGCAGTGCCAGCCGAATTAGTATTACTATTATCTGACATATCATTCTTGGTTCCTATAGCAATCCTATTTCATGGGAAAGGAAAATGGCGCTTTACCCATGCTCAATGCCCAATGCCCATTTATTAATTTTGCTGACGATTAATATCTTGCAAGTCAAGAGCATAATTCAATCGGAGAACATTGACTCCCGGCTCGCCAAAAATCGATAAAAACCTTCCATCAGTATACTTATTAATTAAACGTAGGATCTCATCTTCTCTAACTCCACGCGCATTAGCAACCCGCGATAATTGTTGCCGTGCTGCTTTTAAGGAAATATGCGGATCTAAACCAGAGCCAGAGGTATAAATCATATCAGCGAGCGGTTGAAGATTTTCCTCTCGCAATTTATCTGCCTCTTCTAAAATCCGTTTTAGTAATTCTGGATTGCTTGCAGCGAGATTGCTAGCTCCAGATATGCCAGTTGGCTTGGCTTTTTTGCCTTGGCTATATCTAACAGTACTGGGACGAGAATGGAAATATTGCTCAGATGTGAACACTTGACCAATCAAAGCTGAACCAATTGGTTCACCATTTTGATTCGGCTTGATGCTGCCGTTAGCTTGATAAGGGAAAAAAACTTGACCGACTACAAGGATTATCAGAGGATAGATGATTGCAGTCAACAACCAAAGCATTAGAGTTATAAAAATTGCTCTGATGGTTTCTCGAATAATAGCCATAATAAGTTTTCCAATTACTGATAATATTTTATTTTTTACTATTCTTAAGCCAAGCCCACAATTGTAATCAGTATATCTATCAACTTAATAGCGATAAATGGCGCAATTACCCCACCTAAGCCATAAATTAAGATATTGCGTTGCACTAGCTGATTAGCTGTCAGCGGCCTAAACCGCACACCCTTCAATGCCAAAGGAATCAAAGCGGGAATAATCAAAGCATTATAAATCAGCGCTGATAGTACAGCAGATTTAGGGCTAGTTAAATTCATAATATTCAAGCTTTGCAGGTTAGCAGCGACAAATATCACTGGGATAATTGCAAAGTATTTAGCAATATCATTAGCGATGGAAAATGTCGTCAATGCCCCACGAGTAATTAACAATTGTTTACCAATGCTAATGATATCGAGCAACTTTGTAGGATCGGAGTCCAAATCGATTATGTTGGCGGCTTCTTTTGCAGCTTGCGTCCCTGTATTCATCGCGACGCCGACATTAGCCTGGGCTAGTGCTGGAGCATCGTTAGTTCCATCTCCGGTCATGGCAACCAGTTTACCTGCTGCTTGTTCCTTTTTAATGACGCTGATTTTGTCTTCTGGTGTGGCTTCGGCAATGAAGTCATCGACTCCAGCTTCCTTGGCAATGACAGAAGCTGTAATCTGGTTGTCTCCAGTTAGCATGATGGTACGCACTCCCATCCGTCGCAGTTGCTCAAAGCGATCGCGGATACCAGGTTTCACAATATCTTTAAGATAAATAATTCCATAGATTTCGTTATCTAGGCTGACTGCTAGGGGTGTACCTCCCAGGCGAGAAACTCGTTCGTAGACAGCATCTAATTCTGATGTATCACGTCCGTTGCGGGAACGGACAAATCCTTTAATGGCTTCGACTGCTCCCTTCCTAGCCTCATATCCACCAGGCAAGTTTGTGCCACTCATGCGTGTTTTGGCGGAAAAATCGACTCCTTCTGCTTGACTGGAGTCAAAATCAAACGGTGTGCTTAACTTTTCAGCCAGTCGGACAATGGATTTACCTTCTGGTGTATTGTCAAAGACACTAGCCGCCCATGCAACATTAGCAATTTCCGATATTGAATAACCGTTGATTGGAATAAACTCTTCGGCCAGGCGGTTGCCAAGGGTAATTGTACCTGTCTTGTCGAGAACTAAAGTGTTGACATCACCACAGGCTTCAACTGCTCGTCCTGAGGTAGCAATGACGTTAAGTTGGGCAACTCGATCCATGCCAGCAATGCCGATGGTACTTAGTAACCCGCCAATAGTCGTAGGAATTAATACTACTAACAGGGCAATCAAAATTGGGACGCTAACTGGACTGTTGACATAGTAGGCAAGTACGGACAGAGTTACCACGACAAACAAAAACATTAAGCTCAGAACTGCTAGCAATACCGTTAGGGCAATTTCATTGGGTGTTTTGCTACGTTCTGCCCCTTCTAAGAAAGCAATCATCCGGTCAATAAAGCCTTTACCTGGGTCAGATGTGATGCGGATAATTAATTCATCTGAGATGATGCGTGTCCCACCCATGACGGAACTAGCAACATCGGAGCCTGATTCTTTTAATACTGGTGGAGATTCCCTAGTAATTGTCGATTCATCCACCGAGGCGACACCCATAATTACTTCGCCATCGGCGGGGATAATATCGCCAGCAACGACGTAGATGGTATCGCCTTGTTTGAGGCTGGTGGCTGGTACTTCACTAATTGTGCTATCGGCAGCGAGTTTTTTAGCGATCGCCTCTGATTTCGTTGAACGCAAAGCATCGGCTTTGGCTTTACCCCGCCCTTCTGCCACTGCTTCGGCAAAATTGGCAAACCAAACTGTAAAGAATAAAATCCCTGACAACAAGCCGTTAAAAAGTTGCGGGTTCTTTTCGAGGGCTGGGCCAAATAAGTTGGGATCAATTGTTAGCAATATGGTAATGATTGTCCCGACCCAAACCACAAACATCACTGGGTTTTTGATTGCATACTTAGGGTTGAGCTTGACAAAAGCATCTCTAATTGCCCTTAAGTACAGCCACTTCTTACTTGTCCTCGCCTTTTTACGTGCTTGGCGGCGATCGCCAGAACGAGAATTTGGCCGTCTAGCTTTGGAGTTAGTTGCCACTTGATTTATGAATAAAGTTAGGAGTGAGAAGTTAGGAGTTAGGAGTTATTACAATACGGTTCGGTTAAGGTTTGTTGATGAAAATTCTATATCGGAAAGACGCGGTAAATCGCCGTCTCTACAATAATCAATCTTTCGTCGTGACGACGATTTATCGCGTCTCTTGCCTTAACCGAACCGAATTATGAGTTATTGGGAACTTCTAATAAAAAAATATCCAACCTGTAGGGTGTATTGGTAACACAACCTACGAAACCTGATAATTTATTTATTTTTTAGTATTCTCTTAATTCCAAACTCATAATTCATAACTCATAACTTTTCTAACTGCCAGATGCTAGTTTCAAACCCTCAGCTATGGGGCCTAAAGCCAAAACGGGAAAGAAAGTCAATATTCCTAAAACCAATGTCACTCCGGCGGTGATCCCAGTAAATATTAGAGAATCGGTTCTTAAGGTACCAGGGGTTTCTTGCACTTGTTGTTTGCGAGACATTCCGTCAGCTAACAGCAAGATGGCGATCATCGGAATGTAGCGTCCTCCTATTAAGCTAACTAAAGTACTCAAGTTCCACCACAGGGTGTTATCCGTCAATCCTTCTAAGCCGGAGCCATTATTTGCTGCTGCTGAGGCATATTCATAAACTACTTGAGAAAGACCATGATAGCTAGGGTTGCTAATTCCAGACAGAGAGATGGGATAAGCTAGGGCGATCGCACTGGGAATTAAAATTAGAATTGGGTGAATCAACAGCACCACGCTGGCGAGGACGATTTCTCGCTTTTCAATTTTGCGTCCTAAAAACTCTGGGGTGCGTCCTGCCAGTAGTCCAGTTAGGAACACTGTGAGAATTAAGTAAATGAATAGGTAAGCTGTTCCAGTTCCCTGACCACCCCAGATAGCCTGGATAAACAAGCTGAAGAGAGTCGAAAATATTCCTGGCGGCATCAAAGAATCGTGCATCCCATTCACAGCACCAGACATAGTAGCGGTAGTCATAACTGCCCAGAATGACGTTTGTACCCAGCCAAATCGAACTTCTTTACCCTCTAAATTGGGCTGTTCTAACCCAAAAGCGTTATTCACAAGGGGATTACCTTGCAGTTCTCCCACGGCTGTCACTCCTACCAAAACTACAAAAATTATAAACACCATCCAGAAAAGTAGCCAAGCTTGTTTAATGTTGTTAGCAAATATACCGTAGGTGTAAATCAAGGCTGCTGGTATGGAAATCATGGCGAGCATTTCTATTAAGTTAGAAGCGCCATTGGGATTTTCAAAGGGATGGGCTGAGTTTACGCCAAAAAAGCCACCGCCGTTTTCGCCCAAAAGTTTGATCATTTCAAATGATGCCACTGGGCCTCTGGCAAGATATTGCGTCCCGCCTTCTAAGGTTGTTACAACCATAGTCTTAGCTATTGTTTGTGGTACACCTGTTATGAGCAAGGCGATCGCTCCAATAATCGAAATTGGCAGCAATATTCGCGTAATTGCACGGGTAAGATCGACGTAGAAGTTACCTAGTCGTCTACCCGTCAACCCCCGAATAAAGGCAATACCTACAGATAAACCGGTGGCTGCGGAGGTGAACATCAAAAAGCCTAAAGCCGCTACCTGGCTAAAATAACTTAAGGTTGTCTCACCGGCATAGTGTTGTTGGTCGGTATTCGTCACAAATGAAATGGTTGTGTGCAGCAATACATCCCAGTTAGTAGCACCAAAGCTGTTAGGATTCCAGGGTAAGAGTTTCTGAAAATATATCAGCAAATACACTGAAACACCCATGACAACATTGCTGTACAGTACAGCCTGAATGTACTGCCAACCAGTCATATCATCTTTCCTTCGGACACCCGCGAGGACGTACATACTTCGCTCTATCGGGTTCATTAAAAAATCAAGCAGTGTTCTTTCTCCCAAGAAAACACGTGCTATGTATCTTCCGAATAGCGGAGTGATTGCTATGACGATACACAGCGTTAAGCCAATTTGCAAAAAACCTTGTCCCATGTATTTCGTGCTCAATTAAATTTAAGTGCTAGCAAGCCAATTCTGAGAAATAACAGATTAACTGTTGGGGTATTTGATTTCGAGGGATTTACTATTTTCAGTTATTACTATTTTTCAGATACTTATTAAACTTTCTGTTAAGAATATTTAAACTTTACTCTTAATTCATCTATCTCACTAGTTAGGATTATTTGTTTATACAATACATTTTGAAAGTTTGCTAGTTAATTCTCAACTTGATATTTGCAGATATAGATTGCTGATAAATCGCAATTGGGGAATTAAATAGTTTTATAGATTGGATTGGCACTCTTTTTTAGTAAATCAAAAATGACTATGTTAAGTCGATTATTGACTATGAAAGAATCTCTAAATGAGCGTAGGGAGATATATGGGCTAATAGCGATCGCCTTTGCTATAGTGATATTATTAGAATATTTGACACCACCTGAGTACGTATTTAGCTACCTCTACACAGGAACAATTTTATTAGCAGATTCTCGATTGAATCGTGGAGCAGTATTAGGAATCACTTTTGCAGCTACGGGATTAACATTGTTAAATTTGTTTGTTCCAGGAGGAGAAATGATTGATCCCTCAACGCTGGCAAACAGGTTAATTGCGGTGTTGGCCTTGGTGGTAACAGGTTGGTTAAGTGACCGCAACCACCGTAATGAAGAAGCGATCGCTTATACGCAAGGACAATTACGCTCCCAAGAACAACTAGCTACAATGCGTGAAGATTTTGTTTCTACACTAACGCATGATTTGAAAACACCTCTACTTGGAGCAATTGAAACGCTGAAATATTTTCAAAATGAGCAATTTGGTGAAATCACACCAATGCAAGCAAAAGTATTACAAACAATGGCTCGTAGCCATCGCAGTACACTGCAATTAGTCCAAACTCTTTTAGATGTGTACCGCAATGATGCTGAAGGGCTGAAACTACAGATATCACCTATTAACTTGGTAACTGTAGCGGAGGAGATAATAGCTACCCTAGCTGAACTAGCGAGAACACGTCAGGTGTATATTTCTCTGCACTATGGCGAATCAGATTTTCGTAGCTTTCTCTGGGTAAATGGCGATTCTTTACAACTAGGCCGAGTCTTCACCAATCTCCTGAGTAATGGTATCAACCACACTCCTCGTGGCGGTAAAGTGGAAGTAGTACTTGAAGGTTATTCTAGCGATCAAGTGGTAAAAATACTCGATACTGGTTCTGGCATTACCGAAGAAGAGTTACCCTACTTATTTGAAAGATTTTATCAAGGACACAGCGATCGCCACGTCTCAGGATCAGGACTGGGGCTTTATTTGACCAGGCAAATTATTGCTGCTCATGGGGGTACAATTTGGGCAGAGAACCGCTCACCACGGGGCGCACTGTTTGGTTTTCGACTCCCAGCTTGTCCACCACCGGGGGGTTGAGAGGGGGAGCAGGGAGC
>NZ_WBKM01000012.1 GCF_015714725.1 Nostoc sp. WHI | reverse complement strand
GTCAGCGAAGAGGAAAAGGGGCAGGGGGCAGGGGGCAGGGAGCAGAGCGCTGCACACGTGACTAGGAACTGGATTCATCCACCTCGGAATCCAATACGCTTGGATTAGTGATATTTAGTGTTCGGAGATCCCCCCAACCCCCCCCTTAAAAAGGCTTGCTCATATCTCTTTTACCCCCTTTTTAAGGGGGTCGCCGCAGGCGGGGGGATCTTAACTGAAGCGTATTGCCTCAGAACCTCAAACCTCCCAGTCCTTAGTCCCTTTTTCGATCGCAATTTATCAAAAATGACATTAGAAGAAACAACCACACAAACATTTAAATTAGAATCGTTGACTCAAGAAAGTCTTACCCGTGGTTTAATGGTGCTTGCCAATCTTGATAGCGATTTGGCTCGGATTTTAGAGACATTGGGGCCTCCACCAATATGGTCAAGAGAACCGGGTTTTGCAACGCTTCTGTGCATAATTCTGGAACAGCAAGTTTCCGTAGCAGCTGCAAGGGCTATATTTACCCGACTATGTGAGGTTGTTGTAACTCTGACACCAGAAAATTTTTTGAAATTAAATGATGTTCAATTAAAAGGAATTGGATTCAGTCGGCAAAAAATTCAATACTGTCGTGGGTTAGCGGATGCGATTGCAAGTGGTCAGCTTGACCTAACCAAGCTGGAGAAAATGGATGAAACTATTATCAGAACTGAGTTAAAGCGTCTCAAAGGCATAGGAGACTGGACAGTTGATATTTACTTGCTAATGGCGCTGCAACGTCCTGATGTTTTTCCTAAAGGCGATTTGGCGATCGCGATCGCTTTCCAAAAGCTCAAAGGATTGGCGACGCGTCCAACACCAGCACAACTAGAAGCAATGACACAGCACTGGCGACCGTGGAGAGCGATCGCTGCAAGACTTTTATGGCACTACTACTTAAGTAATGCCAATGGTAATAAGCTGATGCGCGTCTTACAATAATTTAGTATTCAAAGTGTGTATTCCATGCAAATGAAAAGCGCTGTAATTTCAACAGTCTAGAACTGCTTACTATAAATTTTTGTTTAATTCAGGATTATTGGTTACTGATTGATAAAATCTTAGATACTCTTTAAAAACAGCAGACAGATTAAATAATTTTTCATTACCTTCTGATTTTGTGATTAAAAAGCGTCTAGATAATGACTGTAACCCATTAATTATATCCATTGATGACAGTGACAAAAACTGTCTTATCTCATCTCTTGATATAGAGTGATTATGTTGACTAATCTCTAACAAAATATCTTTTTCAACGTCAGATAATCTTATCCAAATTGAGTCAAACAAAGATTTTAAATCTTCTGTCAATATCAAACTATTTTCCTTTATGAATTCAGCCACTTCACCATGAAATACATCTTTAATTAAGATAATTATATACTGTAAATATGTCGGATGACCTTCATATAAATTAATTAACTGTAACCAGCTTTCCTCATCTTTTAAGTCTTGACTCTGTAAAATCTGTGTAGCTGATTCATCGAGTCCTGATAATTCCAAACAATGACTCGGATAAAGTTCATTGTCTAACGATATCATTTCTTGACACTTTTCTTGACTGAGCAGAATGAAACAACTTTGATGTTCAATTTCTGTAATTATCTGTAGAAAGTTTTTATAATCTTGATACTCAGGTTTATATTGTCCTGCAAATTGTTTATTTGTAAATATTTCTTCAAAGTTATCAAGAATAATTAAGCATCGCTTTTGATTGAATAATTGTAAGCATTGGTTTAATAAGCTATTGGTATTTATATTTTGATTATTTGTATTTAATTCGCTGAGAATTTCTGTAATTATAGAGTTTAAGGATTTATATAACTTAATATTTTTCCAGATAACTGCATCAAAAGAAATTGTATGAATATCAATGAAGTATCTCACCAGCGCACTTTTACCAATCCCCGAAATTCCTAAGACTGAGATTAAGCGAGTATTGGGGTTATCTATCCATTGAGATAGAGTTGAAAGTTCTTTACTACGTCCGCAAAAATTGCTTATTTTTGGGGATTGTTTTAGGTTGATATAAGATGTTTTTTGTTTAGTTTTCTCTTCGTCGTTAGAGGCTTGTTTCTGGCCATTAGATGTATTTAGACACAAATTAATATGATTATTTATGATTCCAACTATTTGCTGCGATGAATTAAGTGAAGTTGCCAATCTTTCTATCGACCAACCGAAATTAGACTTAGTAACATCTTCACCTAATTCTTTAGATAGGATTTTATATAAATCGCGACTGACGTTTCCCACATGATTTTCACTTTCATAACCAAAACCATCAGCAATTTCACTATAAGTTTGACCTTCCCAAATACCTTTAATTACTTTACTCTGTAAGTCGTTTAAATGATTTGCTCTGTGTTTAAAGACTAATTGATCTACCAATTGTAAAACTTCTGTAACAGTCATACAAGCTAGATATGCTAAGGTTTGTAGCTATTATAACGTTGTATGAGGTTAGATTATCAAGTGTTTTCGAGGGTTTGTATTAATATTTTTTTACAAAAAACAGAAGGAAATCAAGGTTTTCCAGTCCTCAATATTTAAAACAAGTAATCTAGCATACGTAAGTAGGCTACAAATTTTACTCAATAACCAAGCAAAAATCTATGGATTTGAGAAGCATAGTTCAGGATTTATCAAAAGACCTTCTGGGTGGTCAAAAGATGTCTGAAGATGATTTCGAGGAAATCTACGGCAAGATTGAGGACAAGGTAAATAATGAACCTCCTCCTCGTTTTGCTTTTATTGGTGAAGCAGGCGTAGGAAAATCCTCTACACTCAATGCACTGTTTAACGCAGGTGTAGAAGTAAGTCATACCGAAGCCTGTACTCAAGTAGCGAGAGGAATTGAAATCCCTTTTAATGAACTTGAAGGGGTTAATGGAGCATTAGTTGCTTATGATATGCCAGGATTGGGTGAAAGTCGTTTAAAACAACAAGAACATATCGCCATTTATGAAACAGTATTAAAGGAAGTTGATGTTGCCTTGTGGATTTTAGACGCACAGAATAGAGCGATCGCTTCTGTTCAGAAATATTTAGAAGAAGAACTACAATCTATTAATCCCAGATTATTAGAGCGAATGGTCATTGCATTAAATAAGGTAGATTTAGTTCATCCTGGAGAAAGAGATTGGCATCCTCAAGCAAATATACCCAGTGAAGAACAAGAAGCAAATATCAATGGCAGAATCCGTGACGTTAAAAGAAAAATTCGAGAGGTATTGCCTAATTGGAAAGGAACAATTGTAGGATATTCTGCTAACAAACGTTACAATTTACCTCAATTATTTGATGCGATGATGGATGCTGTACCTAGAAAACGACAATGGGTAGTTGCATCTCGTAAAGCCTTAGCTGACTTCCTAGAATTTGTTGATCCTCAATTATTACCTCCAGAGAAAAGACGAGAAAGATTAACTACTCAACAACCTCAACCAGCAAAGATGTCGGATATTATTTCGACTATACCACCAGAAGAGTTTGCTAAATTTGCAGGTGATCAAAAAGCATTTTTAGCCTGGTTAAACCAGAAAGGTTTGTAGCCTATAGCACAGTTTCTTGGCAGCTTTGCTAACCAATCAGATAGTAAAAATTCATCTACAAATCAGGAGTTTAATAATGACTTACGTTCCCGATGAGACTCATATTCCTGGCGATGATATGGCTCAAATTAAAGCTAGATTACTTAAACAAATAGACTCTATGAGCGATACTGAAATTAGAATAGCAGCCAAATCAGAAGCAAGTTTAAAACTTTTTGTTTCTGAGTTATTCCGTTCCATTGCTAAACTTTTGGGTTATGTTGTAGGACGGGTTCTTGCATTTGGGACAGCTATTGTTAGAGCCTTTGAAGATGGGTGGGAAGAAGGTAAAAAGGCGGGTTTAGGATAAATAAAAGTTTCCTAAAAAATGAAAACCTCTACAAATTATTATACTTAGAGGATGTTTGAAAAGTATTTAGCTGTGACTTTAGGCACTTTTAGATCCCCCCTAACCCCATTAAAAAGGGGAGAACCGGAATTAAAGTCCCCAATTTATCTCTTGATTTAGAGGAATCTAGAACTTTTGATACCGACAAGAGGACTTTTCAAACATCCTCTCAGAGGTTGTCACATGTGGTAGGGGCGCATAGCTAGCTGTGCGCCCCTACGAACTCAACTTGACAGGGCTAGTTTATGGGGTTACTTAGGATTCAGGAATCAGCACTTCTGAAAGTTTACCAGTGAATACTCGTTCAGCCGGGCCTGTCATGTAAACCCGTTGGTCTACTTCTGACCATTCAATTTGCAAGGGGCCACCTGGTAATTCTACAGTGGCGGCGCGATCGCATTTTCCAGCCAATACTCCAGCTACCAAGGAAGCACAAGCACCAGTACCACAAGCTAATGTAATCCCAGCGCCCCGTTCCCACACCCGCATTTTCAAATAATCACGGCGCACTACTTGAATAAATTCGGTATTTATGCGTTGAGGAAAAGCTGGGTGATGCTCAAATTTAGGGCCGATGCTTTCTAGCTCAATTGCTGCTACATCTTCTACAAAGGTTATGCAGTGAGGATTTCCCATACTTACACAGGTAACTTCCCAAGTTTGTCCCGCCACCTCTAGCGGCTGAGAAATTACTTTTTCTTGGGCGGGTGCAAGGGTGGTAGGAATTTCGCCAGCAAGTAACCTGGGTAAACCCATATCTACCTTCACTAGACCATCAGATATGAGTTGGGGAATCATCACACCACCTAAAGTATGAATGCGATATGAGTCTTTATTTCGAGATTCGCCTTCTAAGTCTGCTAAAAAGACACCTAAACAGCGAATGCCATTGCCACACATTTCTGGTTCTGAACCATCGCAATTAAAAATCCGCATGGTGTAGTCCGTGCCGTTTTCGCCAGGTAATGCAAAAATGACACCATCAGCACCGATGCCAAAGTGGCGATCGCATAATTTGATGGCTTGCTCTGGTGTCAGCACAGGAACAGATGACGAGCGATTGTCAATCAGGATAAAGTCATTACCCAGACCATGATACTTAGTAAATTCGATTGCCATTTCTTCAAGGATGAATTATCAAGGATTAGTTACTCTTTATTTTGCCTTGTAGGTTTATCTTTACTAAAAATGCTTACCGAATTTGACACCACTTTGCCTAGTATTAGACAAGTTCAAAACCTGATCAAACAAATAATACCAGTAGAGTTAAAGCTGCTGACTGGTGATGTACTCACAGGGAGGGTTTTATGGCAAGATCCACAGTGTATCTGTATTACTGATGAAAACAGTCAGCAAACCACTGTTTGGAAACAAGCGATCGCATACATCAAGCCGAAAACAACTTAGGAGATGAAAATTGCCTTTTATTGCTGGGTAGCGCTAATACCGCTCTCAGCAATCTACCTGCATCCCCTGTAAAATCACTATTAAGGGCAATCATAAGGCTGCGATCGCTTTAACGGCGAGTGTTTTACAACAAGAGAAAGCGATCGTTCTTTCAGCCAAGTATGATGACTTTCTATGTAAACCTCTTGTAATATATAGCATTTTGATACACCAATAAGCATCTAAGTGTAAGATATATATTTGCTGAAAATAATTACTCAAATTTTGAATATACAAAAGAAAATTATCTAACATCTGATAATCTAATTTGTATGTCTCAAGAAGGGATTAATCAATTCATGAGGCTGCTTTATCAATAAATACTAATTTTGCCAGAGAATTAATTAGGTAAATTTGAAAAATAGAAATTTATTTGATTCAATCTTTCACCAAATTCTCTCACTAATTTGGATTTTAACAGATAGTTTATTTATTGCAAATTTGAGCATAAATGATTAAAGATATTAAACATTGTATGTTTAAAGTTCTTAGATACGCTAGCATTTTTTTCATTATCGCCTGTTTGCTATTTGCTTGTCATGCTTGGACACCGACCGAATTAAAACGCCCTCCCTTAAAAGTGATATTTGGATCTTTTGTTGGAGAGTATCCAGGCATCATTGCTCAAGAAAAAGGATTTTTCAAAGCCCAAGGGGTAGATGTAAAACTAATTTATAAACGATCCATTCAATTGGAACAAGCAAATTTCAGCGCGGGTAAGTATGATGGAATTTCATTGTCCTTGGGAAGTTTTATAATCTTGAGCACCACAAATCCAGATATACAAGGTGCGATCGTTATAGATCAATCAACAGGAGCAGATGTAGTAGTCGCTCAAGCACAAATTAAAACCGTCGCTGACTTGAAAGGGAAAAAGCTGGGTGCAAATCTAGGCGGTTTTAGCGAAGTTTTCGTGACTGAAATGTTGAAAACTGCTAACTTAACCAGCGATGATGTTAACTTGGTTAAATTAGAGGCTTCAGAAATTCCTCAACGTCTAAAAAATAATACTATTCAAGCCGGACACACTTGGGAACCTCATCTTTCTGAAGCAATGAAATTAGGAGGATATATCCTATTTACCAGCAAACAAACCCCTGGCTTAATTTTAGATATGATTATCTTTCGCAGTGATACAATCCGCGATCGCCCCGAAGAGATTCGTGCATTTGTGCGAGGATGGCTGCAAGCCTCGGCTTACTGGAAGGCAAATGTTCAGGAAGGAAACGCGATCGTCAGCAAAGCATTAAAAATTCCTAGCAATACACTTTCTTTGGAGGGAATAAACCTAACTAATTTAAGTGAAAATCAAAAATTATTTCAATCTAGCAACCCTAACTCTATCTACAAAACGGCCAAGATATATGCAGACTTTTTTATTCGCTCTGGAAACGTGACGCGCATTCCTGAGTTAAAAAGTTTGTTCAATTCTTCGTTCTTGAATCCTCCCTCCTAGTTTAAAGGCGAGATGACAGCCCCGAAATACAATTGGCGACAGAAACATTAATCCGTCTTAGTCGCAAATGAGTCAAAACTTAAGCAAGCATTGGATAATAAACAGTCGTATCTAATTGCATCTTTGTCAGCAACAGGTAATCAGGTTAATCTGATTGCGATCGCTCGTTTAAAATATAAACCTTGGTCTGTGTTGTTTGCACAGCCCCTTGCTGTTGCCCTAGCACCTTTAGAAAAGCAAATTCGTGACGCAATGTTTCTATTTGCAATTATTGCTTCAGTAGTAACAATCATCGCTTTTGCTATTGGGCAACTGCTAACCCAGCCAATAATTTACCTTACCAATATAGTTTTCCAGTTTACCGCAGGTAACTTAGATATCCGCGCCAAAGTTAGCTCAAAAGACGAAATAGGTCAACTGGCAAAATCGTTTAACAATATGGCACATCAGTTACAAATATCTTTTGAAACTTTAGAACAACGGGTACAGGAGAGAACAGCAGAGTTATTAATTGCTAAAGAAAAAGCAGAAGATGCAAATCAGAAACTAGAAAAGCTGGTAAATCTAGATGGTTTGACTCAGGTGGCTAACCGTCGCTGCTTCGATGGACGACTGCAAGCAGAATGGAAACGCCTTGCACGAGAAAAACAACCCCTATCACTGATTTTATTAGATGTTGATAAATTCAAATCTTACAATGACTACTATGGTCATCTTGGAGGCGATGATTGTCTAATTAGAATAGCGAAAACAGTGCAACAGACAGTTTATCGTCCTGCTGATCTCGTGGCGCGTTACGGTGGAGAAGAATTTTCGGTACTCCTCCCCAATACTGACTTAGCGGGATCAATCAAAGTAGCACAAAATATTCAACAAGCAATTCACGATCAAGCTATTCCCCATGCACGGTCTGATGTCAAGGATATCGTTACCCTTAGTTTGGGTATTACTTGTGTCATACCCACTTACGACATTAAGCCAGATACACTCATCGCTTCAGCCGATAAAGCACTGTACAATGCTAAAGAAAAGGGGCGCGATCGCTATTGTACTCATTAGATACACAACCCTTGAGTCAAGATTATGCAACGCCGAATAATAATACTCAGTAAGATCATCGATTTATCAAAAGATTGGTTAAACCAGGGATAGGATTTGCCTCGTTCAACACAGCGAGGTTCTCTACTGCTCCAAAAGCTTTTAACGTCGCAATAGTCCCTTGGGTTAAACCTGTAACGCCGGTAATATTCATGCTATTGTAAAGTCTTAAAACTCTCAGAGTTCTTAAGCATGAACCTGTACTAAGATTCCATAACTTAATTGTCTCATCTAGACTACTACTAGCAACAGTCTTACCGAGAGGACAGAATTTAACTGACGATACCCAACTTGTATGCCCTTGCAAAGTATTTAGGCATTTACCCGTGCTGATATCCCATAACTTCACCGTTTGATCATGACTAGCACTAGCAAGAATTTGTCCATCTGGACTAAAGGCAACTGAAGACACCCAATTAGTGTGACCTTGTAAAGTATTTAGGCATTTACCCGTGCTAATATCCCATAACTTCACCGTTTGATCATGACTGCCACTAGCTAAAAGATTACCAAGAGGACTAAAGGCAACTGAAGATACCCAACTGGTGTGTCCCTGGAAAGTATTTAAGCAGTTACCATCCGAGACATTCCACAATTTTGCAGTATGATCATCACTGCCACTAGCTAAGAGATTACCAAGAGGACTGAAGGCAACTGAAGATACCCAACTGGTGTGCCCCTGCAAAGTATTTAGGCAGTTACCATCCGAGACATTCCATAATTTTGCAGTATGGTCATCACTGCCACTAGCTAAGAGATTACCAAGAGGATTGAAGGTAACTAACCATACACGATTTGTGTGTCCTTGCAAAGTTTTCAAACATTGACCCGTAGAGATATCCCACAACTTCACAGTATGGTCATCACTACCAGTAGCTAAGATATTACCTTGAGAACTGAAGGCTACTGACCATACCCGACCTATGTGCCCTTGCAAAGTTTTCAAACATTGACCTGTAGAGATATCCCACAACTTCACAGTATGGTCATCATTACCAGTAGCTAAAATATTACCTTTAGGATTAAAAGTAATTGACAATACCCGGTTAGTATATCCTTGCAAGGTTAAAAAGTCTTGACCAGTATAAATATTCCACAACTTTACGGTTTGATCATGACTACCAGTAGCTAAAGTTTGACCATCCGAACTGAATGTAACTGAAGATACCCAATCAATATGCCCTCGTAAAGTGTTTAAGCACTCATAATCTGAGACATTCCATAATTTTACAGTATGGTCATCACTGCCGGTAGCTAGGATTTGTCCATCTGGGCTGAATGTGACTGAAGATACCCAACTGACGTGTTCATCTAAAGTTTTCATGCATTGACCATTTGAGACATTCCACAATTTTGCGGTATGGTCATCACTGCCAGAAGCTAGGATATTACCTTGAGGATTAAAGGCTACTGAAGATACCCAACTGGTGTGGCCTTGTAAAGTGTTTATGCAGTTACCATCACGCACATCCCACAACTTCACGGTACAGTCTTGACTGCCACTAGCTAAAGTTTGATTATCCGGGCTAAAGGCAACTGACTGCACTGTACTAATATGTCCTGTCAAAGTTTTCAAACATTGACCCGTACTAACATCCCACAATTTAACTGTTTGATCATAACTAGCACTAGCTAGGAGATTACCAAGAGGACTAAAAGCAACTGACTGCACTGCACTAATATGCCCTGTCAAAGTTTTCAAACATTGACCCGTACTAACATCCCACAATTTAACTGTTTGATCCTGACTAGCACTAGCTAGGAGATTACCAAGAGGACTAAAAGTAACTGAATATGTCCAAGTAGTATGTCCTTTACAAATAAAAAATTGTTGACTGTTTAAAACATTCCACAAGTGAATTTCACCAAGAGTATCACTAGTAGCCAAAAATTTCCCATCTGGGCTAAATGCCATTGATAAAATACCACCTAATGTTTTAGCAAAAGTAGACTTAGCTAGATTAGAGTAGGCAAAATTAACATAATCTAAATTTACATTTTCTAAATATGCTTGCCAAACAGTCAGATGAGAAAAATCATAACCAGCTAAGTCAATCTGTAAATAAGAAAACAAGTTAATGATATTACCAGTTGCGTATCCTGATGAACGAGAAAATCGTTCTCGAATTTTAGAAATGATTTTAGTTAATTTGTATTTGATATTTTCCTGAGAGTCATAAACAAGAATTAGTCTATCTGTAATTTGTTTTAAAATCAAACGAACTTGAATTTCTCTAATATAGTCCTTAGCCTGAGCTTTGATCAGAGCATAGCTCATCAATAACGAAATTTCTTCAGTAACAATTTCTGAGTAAACAAGCTCTACGAATCGTTGTATCATGTACTCCATGATCACAGGATGCTGTGTAAAACCTGCTGATATTCTTTCACATAGCGATCGCCGTTTTAGAGATTCTACTGCTTCCAACAGTTCTGTTCGTGTTACTGGTGGTATAATATCCTCTTGCAGTTCTTGTAGTGAAGTTTGCTCCTGATTAATTGCCAGCCAGTACATAATTTGCTTTTCTAAATGTGATAAGCGATTAAACTGCTGCTCTAAAAGATTATAAATACCGCAAGTAATTGCAGTATCTTGCTCTAAAAAATCAGAAATATTTCCATCAAATAACTCTCGAATGGAGGTAGAAACTATATTTAATTCTAGGGGATTACCAAGATAGTACTCGATCAATTTTTTACTGTTATCAAGAGTTCCCAAAAGACCCTTGGCTTTGAGGATTTTTTGTCCTTCTTCCTCTTTTAAACCATTGATCTGTAACGAGTGAGTTAATTGGGCTTCGCCTTCTAGTAATGCAACTTCTTTGGGCTTTTCTCGACTCGTTAACACCAAGCAGCTAGTATGAACGGCTTTACCTATGCGTATTAATAGTTCACCATACTCCTCGTATCCCTGGCGATAGGAGCCAGCGTAATTACCACTATCTAAAATCGATTCAAAATTATCTAATACCACCAAACAGCGTGAAGAGCGTAAGCAATCAATTAATAACGATACTCTAGCGTCTACTTTTTCTGGTAAATTGGTTTGCTGTTGGTCAGACAAGAATTGAATTAACTCTGCTAGCACATCTTCAATAGATGGTGCATGTAAAAGCGATCGCCAGATAACGTACTCAAATTCACCCTGAATCTCTTGGGCAAGACGTACTGACAAAGCAGTTTTGCCAATCCCCCCTATGCCTAATATTGTCACCAGGCGCGATCGCTCCTGTACAATCCATTGTTCTAACGTCCGAAGTTCCTCTGTACGACCATAAAAAACTGATACATCTACTGCTTCTCCCCAGTCTTGGCGCTGATCAGCGATTCCTTCAGCAGGCGCGGTGGTTTCCTCTATTTCTTTCCCTGAGTAAGGCAGTATAGGTTCAAGGAACTCTTCATGTGTCTTCCACTGCGTTAGGGTTTCTAAAGCTTGCACTTCGGGCGTTGCGGTTTCAAAGGAGTTTCGCCATCGCCGTTGTAGTGCGCCTTGAAAGTTTTTTTTACTAACCTTTTCTCCTAAAGCTTCTGAAAGGAGCTTCCATAACTTGGGGCCAACATCGTACTTTAGGTAGCCAGCAGCATATCCGTAAGTTTCTGAAATATCGTAATATTGCTGTCCTTGCCAAGATGCCCGAAGTATTACTATTTCGATATCTTTTAAGTGCCTTTTTGTCTTGGCAAAAACTACTGTATCCGCCACCTTGACTGCTTCTTCAAAGTTCATAAAACTTACACACTACTTTGAAATAGTCTTTTTACGGTCTATCTTGTCAACTTAGTTAAGGGTTAGCAAGGGAAGATTGCAGAGTTAAAGAGGAACTTAAGATAGAAATTACGTAACCGTTCAGAGGGTGCGCCTGCGGCTAGGGCGGCCGCATCGTGTCAAAACCAAAAAGTTTTTCCGCGAAGAGCGATCGCTAAAATGTTTGTAGCTTATGATACTTAAAAATACATAATCCTTTAACCAGCAGAATACAGACAGCAAATCTCTGATATGGTTAGCTGTCGGAATCTCATGTATTCCAAATAAGCTTTTGGTGTATCTGCCCAAGAGGGATGCTCCCAATTTTTCTTACTTTCCTAAACTGGCTTAACTTTATCTACAATTTTCACTTAACTTTCTTAGAAAAAGTCCTTAACTTATCTATACTCACTGCTTATGGCTTACAGGATAACCTGTTGCTATAAGCAGTAAAGGAGGATTTTAAATCAATGATTATCGTCATCAAATCTTGTAGCCCAGCAGTAGAAATTGAGCGAATCAGCGAAGAAATTCGCCGATGGAATATAACACCAGAAAAATCTGTAGGTCAGGACAAAGTGGTGATCGGTTTGGTAGGTGATACCGCAGAGATTGATCCCCGACAAATCCAAAATTTAAGCCCTTTTATTGAGCAGGTTATAAGGGTGAAGAAGCCCTTTAAACGGGCTTCAAGAGAATTTCGCTATAGCGAACCAACTGAGGTAGTTGTACCAACACCCAATGGGCCTGTAACCTTTGGTCAAAACCATTCTTTAGTCATAGTAGCTGGCCCCTGTTCCGTAGAAAACGAAGAGATGATTGTAGAAACGGCACAGCGAGTCAAAGCAGCAGGAGCGCAGTTTTTACGAGGAGGAGCCTACAAACCTCGTACTTCACCTTACGCTTTCCAGGGTCATGGTGAGAGTGCCTTAGAGTTGTTAGCTCAAGCTCGCGTTGTCACCGGGCTGGGGATCATCACAGAAGTCATGGATACAGCTGACATCGATAAGGTTGCATCTATCGCAGATGTGGTGCAAATCGGTGCTCGCAATATGCAGAATTTCTCGCTCCTCAAGAAAGTAGGAGCAACAGGTAAACCAGTTCTGCTCAAGCGCGGACTTGCAGCCACGATTGAAGATTGGTTAATGTCAGCTGAGTACATTTTGGCAGCAGGCAACCCCAATGTGATTTTGTGCGAACGGGGAATTCGCACCTTTGACCGACAATATACACGGAATACCCTTGATATATCTGCAATCCCAGTATTGCGATCACTGACTCACTTGCCGATTATGATTGATCCTAGTCACGCCATTGGCTTCTCAGAATTCGTGCCAACGATGGCAATGGCGGCGATCGCAGCTGGTACTGATTCCCTAATGATTGAGGTTCACCCCAACCCAGCTAAGGCACTATCAGATGGACCTCAGTCTCTCACAATCGAAGCATTTGAGCAATTAATGCTTGAGTTGGCTCCCTTAGGCAAATTCTTTGGCCGTTGGGCTAAAAACGATAGCGTAACTGTCATGCCGAAATTTGCTTCAAAAGTTTCCTCCAGTGTAGGTGTTTAACAACTTAATCATAGGTGTGCAAATCACCGCCCTAGACCAGACTCAACTCGGGAGCGATGCAATTTTGTGAGATCGAGCTTTAATTCTCAGTTAGATAGCTAGATTCTCAACAAAAACAGTTATTTGGGTGCGATCGCACCCCTAAATAGGTGATTTAGTACCCGAATATAAGCACCTCACAAAATCGCATTGCTCCCCTCAACTCTTACCTTAAAAAGCAGTAAGCCCGGTTTCAAAATCTAAAAAGAGGTTGCCAAGAAATGTTTCTTAAACAGTTTATATCTACCCTAATTTTGGGGAGAATTAAGTTTCTGAGCTACAGTCCGATTTTATATGGGTTAGGAGCTACAATTGCCACCTTTGTGGGCGAAAAGTTTAATCTCTCCTACTTCATACTCGGTCAAATCACGGTGTGGGTAATTCACATGATGACTCATTTCTACAATGAGTATTACGATTTGGATAGCGATAAATTAAACAAGTATCCTTCTCCGTGGACTGGCGGAAGCCGTATTTTACCCAAAGGCATTCTCAGCCCCCAAACTTCAATACGCCTTGGGGTTATTACAACCATTCTATCCTTTGGTCTAAGCTTATTAATGCCCTCATTTGAAACACGCCTTATTTGTTGGGTGTCGTTGATTCTTTCATGGGGGTACAGCGCACCTCCATTAGCGTTCTGTCGAAGAGGACTCGGCGAACTAATAACGGCCATCGTTCTGAACGTTCTGACTCCTGTACTGGGATTCTTTCTACAAAACGGAAATCTGTATCCAGGAAGAACTAAAATTTTGTTCCTGGTTCTGCTTCCACTTGCCATTGTTGAATACGTGAGGATGATGGTAATGAATATGCCTGACAGGGACTGCGACTCAGCTGTTGGGAAGGACACACTAATCGTTAAAGTAGGTATGAACAGAGCCATCCAAATTCATGCTATAGGGATGCTATTGGCTTACCTATCTTTGGGGTTCATGTACCTGTATTCGGATGTGCCCCCTGTTGTACTTTTGTTGATTTTGTCTACCGCACCTCTTGGGTTCTTAACCACCATATGGGTATACAAACATTGGCAAGACCGCCAAAAATTCTTCATGGTACCTTTTTGGGCTTCTACCCATAACGCGCTTGCTGCACTTTCAGCATTAGTTGGCTTTATTATTTCCTGTCCCTCTGGATACTTGCTTCAGCCGGAAACCCATTTGAAAGCATTTTCAGTCTACTTGTATCTGGCTGTTTTTCTGTACTTTCGTTGGGCTGATAGTCGTCGTAATGAGCAAGAAATTGTGGGATGGGAAACTGAGAGCCAGCAAAAGCAAGGCGTATAGGGTTTCATAGCGTTCTTGAGATAAACTTCGGCATCAATTAAACAAGCATCAAGTTAAGGAAGATACCATGACATTTACGGAAACTAAGCTAGTCCAGTTGCAGGAAAAAGATTCCTTGCAACTCCAGGGAATTGACTATGTGGAATTTTACGTTGGGAATGCTCGACAAGCTGCTCACTTTTATCGCACAGCCTTTGGCTTCACGCCTATCGCCTATGCTGGTTTGGAAACTGGAGTCCGCGATCGCTGCTCGTTCCTACTAGAGCAGTCTAATATTCGCTTTGTTGTCACCTCTGCTGTTACGCCCGACAGCCCGATTGCAAAACAGGTCAAGTTGCACGGTGATGGAGTTCACGACATTGCGCTGCTAGTTGATGATGCCAATGCTGCCTTCAAAGCAGCCGTCGCACGGGGTGCAAGACCAGTGCTTGAACCGACGATGATCGAGGGACAAAAGGGGTACATTGTTAAAGCAACCATTGCAAGCTATAGTGGCGACATAACTCATTCGTTTATAGAGCGCAATAACTACACCGACTTCTCCCCGCAGTATCTTCCCATCCCAAATCCGCTGCCTGCCACTCCAACTGGCCTGACCGACATTGACCACATTGTTATTAACGTCGAGCTTGGAAAAATGGACTTGTGGGCCGATTTCTATCGCTCTGTCATGGGCTTTCGCCAGAGCCAACAGTTTACAAGCGATGACATCTCAACGAAATATTCAGCTCTGATGTCTATGGTGTTGCAGAACAGCACGGGTCGCATCAAGTTCCCGATTAACGAACCCGCCTCTGGATACCGCAAATCACAAATTCAAGAGTACCTCGACTTTTATCATGGCCCTGGCGTACAGCATATCGCACTCAAAACCAACGACATCATTAAGACAGTACAGCAGTTGCGTGACAACGGCGTTGAGTTCCTACACACGCCGGACACCTATTACGATAATTTGCGCCGACGCATCGGTCAGATTGATGAGGATCTGAGTGTTCTACGGGATTTTAACATTCTGATTGATCACGACTCGGAAGGATACCTTCTTCAAATCTTTACCAAGCCGTTAACCGATCGTCCCACGATTTTCTTTGAAATTATCCAGCGCAAAGGTGCACAAGGTTTTGGACACGGCAACTTCAAGGCGCTTTTTGAAGCTATTGAGCGCGAACAGGCTTTTCGTGGCAATCTGTAAACATTCACTCTTTGTTTTAGGACTTACGTAAAGCTACACACGGTAGGAGCAATTCATGAATTGCCCCTACCATAAAATAAGGGTTTCGACTATTGTTTGCGTAAGTCCTATGTTTATTAAGTGAAGACGGCAGTAGTTTCAAAGTTCATCTAAAACGACCGGAGTACTATTTATGTTCAATCAAGTTATTTCCAGACAAGAAATTCTCAAAGTCTCGAATGACATGACGCCATCGCAGAAGTTGCTGGAAATAATTAGTGGCAACTGGGTTTCACAATCAGTCTATGCAGCAGCAAAACTTGGTATCGCTGACCTGCTTAAAGATGGCCCGCAGCACATTGATCGGCTTGCACAAGCTGTGGAAGCCGATGTTCAATCTCTTTATCGATTAATGCGAGCTCTAGCCAGTGTAGGCGTGTTCACTGAGGTGGAGGACAAACACTTTTGGCTGACATCCATTGGAGAGTGTCTTCAGACCGAAAATCCTAACTCATTGCGTGCTTTAGCAATCTTGTGGGGTGAGGAGCAGTACCAAGCGTGGGTAGACATTGTTTACAGTGTTAAGACTGGTAAATGTGCATACGAACATCAAAATGGAGTAAGCTTCTTCAATTACCTGGAGCAGAATGCGGAGTCTGCACGAACCTTCGATGAGGCTATGACAAGCTATTCGCAACAAACTCACGTCTCTGTTGCCGATGCTTATGATTTTTCAAGGTTCAACAAGATTGTTGACGTGGGTGGCGGACACGGAACTCTCATTTCGTCCATTCTGGAAGCATATCCCAACCTCAGAGGTGTCCTTTTCGATTCTCCTCACGCAATAGAAGGCGCTCAGAAGCATATTCAGGCTGCTGGACTATCAAAAAGTTGTGAAGTTGTCGCAGGTGACTTTTTCAAGTCAGTACCAAGTGGTGGAGATGTCTATGTTCTCTCATCGATCATTCACGACTGGGATGATGATTCCAGTATTGCAATTCTCAAGAATTGTCACGACGCAATGGTGGAGAATGGCAAGCTCCTGCTTGTTGAGACGGTTATTTCACCAGGCAATGAACCCTTCTTTGGCAAACTGCTCGACCTCCACATGTTAATCATGCATGGCGGTCATGACCGCACCGAAGCTGAATATCGGTCACTTCTCGCCGACTCTGGCTTCAAAATGACAAAGATAATCACCACACAGTCTCTACGAAGCGTGGTTGAGGCAGTGCGTGTGTAACTTTGACCGCGATCGGCAGCGAGTTCGGGGGACGGCAGGAGCTGTATGAACGTAACTACGCTGGTAATCACGAGCAGATTCAACTGGACGTGTTGAACATGGCACAGGCAACTGGTGCCGCAGAGGAGTACAAGGGATTTGTAGACAAGTGCATGAGCGAGTACGACTTAGATGGCTGGACAGTTAAGGACTACATTAATTCCAGCCATGTGAACGTTATTAATAAAATTTTGTAATAGGGCTGGTTCGATAAGCTATTCCACAGTTTAAGCAGAGACAAAAAAAGACTACCTAAAATAAGTAAAAATGAACAATCGTAATTCTGTGCAGCTTAAAAATACATACGTTCTAAAAGGCGGAGGGGAAGGCGCGAAGCGCTTGAAGATTCTAGCGGGTGCTACGTGGCCGACTACCCAAGCCCTCCTAGAAAGAGTAGGTCTTCAAAGTGGAATGCACTGTTTAGACGTAGGGTGTGGTAGCGGAGAAGTCACATTACAAATAGCCCGTGTGACTGAACCAACAGGCGAAGTTGTCGGAGTAGATGTAGATGAATCTATACTGGAGTTAGCACGAGAGGAAGCACAACGCCACCATCTAAAAGCAACATTTCGTAAAGTTGATGCATCTCAACTGACGGAAGAGTCTACCTTCGATCTTGTTTATTCAAGGTTTTTGTTAACCCATCTTCCGCACCCCCACTTAGTAGTAGATAGGATGGTACGTACCCTCAAATCTGGAGGAACTCTTGTTGTAGAAGATATAGATTTCTCAGGGCATTTCTGCTATCCCAACTGCCCAGCTTTTGATCGCTACCTAGAGCTATACCAAGCAGTAGCCGTGCGAAGAGGCAGCGATCCATTTATTGGAACTAAATTGCTTGGAATGCTTATAGAGGCAAATCTTGAACAGGTTCAAATGCAAGTCGTACTGCCCGCTTTTCATGAGGGCGTAGGTAAATTGGTGGCTCAAGTTACGATGGAACATATTCGAGAGCTAGTCATAACATCTAACTTGGCAACTCACCAAGAGATCGACGCAATTATCGAGGAGTTAAAGATGTTTGTATCTAGTCCGCAAACAATTATTAGTATGCCACGTGTTTTCCAAGTTTGGGGAAGGAAAAAATAGATTATCGTAAAACCCAATTGCAAATGCGATCGCAGCCTTATGCCCAATCGGCTGATTCATCCCAATTGGGGTAGATATGGCGAAGCTGTGATGAAGTGCAAACTAAACATTTTAGTTTAACAACGGAGCATAATCATAGACGTTTCTCTCTTGGCTACGCATTTTGTATCTCAGATTCTAATTCTCAATAAATCTAGGACTTACGCACTGTACAAATGAATCATCTTGTGTATTAAGGTAAATAGGTTGTTTCAGGCTTTTACAAACCATCCTTTGTTAATTGCGATCGCAAAAAGGTAATTGAAAAATCTAGCTAAAAGCCTTGAAAAGCATATCTGTCATTTAGGCTTTTCTGTCAATGCGTAAGTCCTAACTGCTATGGGTAGCGCTTCCAACTGATTACAAATGTAAGTTTGTGACTGCGGGACTGGTCTTTTAAGACGCGTGTTACACATTTAAAGAATGCACGTCGCGCGTATAGAAAAAAATAAATATTAGAGACACCAAGAAAATGGCGGGTTCGCGGACTCGGCCTTTGAGGCGAACATCTGCTTTTCAGTTAAGTTCATACTACCCAACAGAAGTATAATGATCCAAGACAAGCTTAAACAAATCGACCAAGACCTGATTGAGTTACTAGGCAAAAGAATTGCCGTCTTGGCAGAATCAGAACTCCCTTGCCTAGATGAACAATTAGACAATTTTACACCACTCCTTGCCTCTGCTGGTGTTCCAGAGTTCGTTTGGAAAAACATAGTTATAAGTTGTGTTCACGCCGCCGCCACCGCATCCGAATCCCCGGCTAATGTATTGCCGCGACGGATTACTGTGATTGGCGGGCGGGGGATGATGGGGCGCTTCTTCACTTCTCGGCTTTCTGCAGCAGGGCACGAAGTTAATATTCTTGAACACGATGACTGGGATCAAGCCGATAAACTGTTAGCTGAGGTGGATTTGGTATTAGTCTGCGTTCCCATAGAACATATACTAGATGTGATCCGCAAGGCAGCCAGGTACCTTGATCCGACTACCCCTCTAGCCGACATCACCAGCATCAAGACCCCGATAGTACAAGCCATGCTTGAGTACCATCCAGGACCTGTACTGGGCTTGCATCCGATGTTTGGTTCAGGCGTCAAATCGTTCTTTTCGCAAAACGTCGTCCTCTGTCCGGGTCGTAGAGATTCGGCATTCCAATGGTTGCTAGACCTGATTAAAAGTGAGGGCGGCAAACTGATTGTATGCACACCTGAAGAACACGACCAGATGATGGTAGCTGTTCAAGCGATACGACACTTTTCTACATTTAGCCTCGGTGTGTTCCTAGCAGAAGAAGGGCTTAATCTAGACCGCAGTTTGCAGTTATCTACCCCACTTTACCGTCTGCAACTCGCTATGGTTAGACGCTTGTTCGCTCAAAGCGCATCCCTTTCTTTCGACATCATGCTTGCTACAGAAGAGCGCCGTGAGACCATTGGCAGACTGGCGGCTACTTACAACCGTTTAGCACAGTTGCTTGGAAACATGGATCGAGATTCCCTAATCCGTGAGTTTGAGCAAGTCCGCAGCGCTTTTGGAAAAAAAACTAGAGCGGCAAAGTTTGCTAGAGAATTAGTTTCTCAAGAGTTGCCAAGTAAGCTTCAGGATTTCGACGGAATCGAAGTTGTTCAATGCGATGAAGTTGATGATGGCGTAAATCAGAGCGTAATTGTTGCCAAGTCTGGACACAAACCTGTGACAAATCTTGGGCTGTAAAAGAATGAAGTGCAGTAGCAATAGCTGAAGCTAACTGGACTTTTCCTCGAATTACAACGGATGAAGGGGCGACTTTACGACCAGTACAACGTCGTTGTACTGGTCGTAAAACACCAAAAGCCTGTTCAAGGTCATTATTGGTACGAGGTAAATCTTGAACCTCGTAACAATGAAACAATCCAGACCGATAACTACGAAGGAGCAACGCGATTTGGTGAGATCGGACAAAAAAGGTGCGATGCCTGCGGCGGGCTACGCCTACGCTAAAAATTATGATTTAAGTACAAAGTGACTTTATTTGCCATTAACATACTGATTTGCAGGAAAATTTATCTTGATGAGATATCTCAAAAAGATTACAGCTTTTAAAATGTAGTTTCGTTCTCGTACTAAAATTTTGCAGCGTTCTCCAGTAGCTGATAATATAAACCAATACAGTTCAGATAAGACCAAAACATTTGTAGAGACGGCGATTTATCGCGTCTCAAAAACCCAAAATTTTGTACCAGTAGCCCTTAACTGAACCGTATTGTAATATAAACGGTTGTGTTGCAAACATTAGGGACTGAGAGTGTCAAACTCCGTCACATTATCTATCGGCAGAAACTATTTGAGCGCTTCTGCCTCACTAGCTTTTACTACTGGGATAGAAAGGGGTACTTTACTAGCGATCGCAAATAATTGTTCTAATTGACTCAGACCTGTTAAGCTACCGCATAACAATACTTGATCACCAGATTGTAAGTCCGTACTTCCATCGGGATAGCGGATAAACTTGCCATCTCGCCGGATCGCCTGTACCTGTACCTTGTATTGCTTGCTGATATCCAAATCTGCCAGGGTTTTGTTTAAGATTGAGGCATCGGGGCTGACTGTAACCCACTGGCAAGAACTATTTTCTCCAGGAACAGCAGCTTGTCCTTTGGCTAATTCTGCCAAAGCCGCTAATTCTTCATCGGCTCCCACTACCAGCAAGCGATCGCCATCTTCCAAAAGAGTTTGATTATTGGGATAATCAATTTCATCTCCGTTAGCGCGGCGAACTGCCATCAAACTCGCTCCTGTAAGATAGCGCATATCCGCTTCTTCTAAGCTCATGCCAATTAAGGGCGAGTCAGATGGTAAAGGATACCAGCGCTGATTTAGATCGCGAGTTTCTTGCCGTAAATCACGAGCAACTTCAGTTGCAGAACGCTCTGGGCGCAGTTCCAAATAATGATCGTTGCGGATTTGCTGCATTTCTTGTTGGACAACATCTGGTGACAACAAGCCTAAGCCAGTTAATAAATGAGTTGCCATTTCTAAGCTGGCTTCAAACTCTGGTTGCACAACTTCTTTAGCTCCTAATTGATACAGCACTTCAATATTTTTATCTTGGGTAGCGCGGACAACTAAATCTAATTCTGGACACAATTCCAAAGCGCGTTTCAAGCAAAGACGGGTGCTTATAGGGTCAGGAAGTGCGATCGCCATTCCTTTGGCATGATTCACTCCAGCGGTTTTCAGAACATGTAAACTTACGCAATTACCATATACATAAGACACTCCTACCTCACGCAACTGCTGAATTCTACTCTCTGATTGGTCGATTACCACCACAGGTAGCTCGTGTTGCTGCAACAACTTCACCAGATTTTTGCCGACTCGCCCATAGCCGCAGACTACTACATGGTCTTTCAAGGGCAAATCTTCCGATACATCCTGCGCCTCTTCTTCTTCTAAATACGGTTTCAACCAAGGTATTGATTCGGCAAAGTTAAATAAAAATGGCATCAACCGCAGGACAAAGGGTGTAAGCATCAGAGTGACTGCGGTGGTTCCCAAAATTAATAAATATATCTGTCGGGACACCAGCCCCAAGGACTGCCCTTCACTGGCGAGAACAAAGGAAAATTCTCCAATTTGCGCTAGTCCCAAACCGGTAATTATGGCTGTTTTCAAAGGGTAGCGAAACAGCTTCACTAGGGGCGTGATAATCAAAAATTTACCTACGAAAACTAGTGCCACCAATCCTAAAATCAATTCTAGGTTGTTCCACAAAAACACTGGGTCGATTAACATCCCAATGGCGGCAAAAAATAAACTGGCAAAGATATCTCGCAGTGGTTCGACATAAGTCAGGGTTTGATCGGCGTACTCTACCTCAGAAATCATCAAACCGGCGACAAAGGCCCCCATCTCAATCGACAGCCCCAAATGCTCTGTCAACAGGGCAATGCCCAAACATAAAGCTACAACCCCTAATAAAAATAGTTCTTTGCTTTCGGTACTGGCTAGCAGTCGTAACAAAGGCGGTATGAGCCAAATCCCCGCAGCGATCGCCCCAGCCGCAAATAAACCAATGGAGAGCAATGCTGTCAGCACGGCGATACCAATGGTTTCGGCTGGTTGGTTCAGGGCTGGCAAGACTGCTAACATCAGTCCCAGTGCTAAATCTTGTACTACCAAAATACCCAGCATTACTTGCCCGTGGGGGGTTTCTGTTTCGTTGCGCTCCATCAAGCACTTGAGGACAACGGCTGTGGAAGACAAGGACAGAATACACCCCAAAAACATCCCCTTAGCAGGTAAGGTTCCCCAGGCTCCGATTAATCCGCAGATCACAACTGTGACCAAAATCGTCAGAGCAATCTGTAGTCCACCTCCGCCCAGTGCGATCGCTCTGACTTTCTTGAGTTCCGCAAAGGAGAATTCTACACCCAAGGCGAATAACAAAAAGGCGACACCGAACTGTGCCAGAGTCTCTACTTGAATAACTTCTTTAATCAATCCCAGTCCAGCTGGGCCAATGACCATCCCGCCAATGAGATACCCTAGCAGCACAGGTTGTCGTAAAAGTGCTGCTAGCAGTCCACCACAGGCTGCAACGCCTAGAACTAAAACTAAATCAACAATTAGCCTAAAATCTTCTTGCACCAGTTTTAAAAGAACTATTAATTAAGACCTATTCATTTAGGATACGTTGTTGAGTAGAAATTTGAATGATAAACTCTGTCCCCTGTCCAAGTTGGGAAGTGCAGGAGAGTGAACCGCCATGTGCTTCTACTACAATTTGACGAGCGATCGCTAATCCCAATCCTGTGCCTTTTCCTACAGGCTTGGTGGTGAATAAATGGTCAAATACTCGTTGCTTGACCTCTGGGGACATCCCTACTCCATTATCAGCAATCTTAATCAAAATGTGCTGACCTGATTCTGCTAGACGGGTTTGAATAGTGATGCAATTCGGGTTGGCTAGAATGGCTTCTAAACTCCGTTCTGCATTATATTCTTCAAGTGCATCAATGGCATTTGCTAACAAGTTCATAAATACCTGATTGAGTTGTCCAGCATAGCATTCCACTAAGGGTAATTTGCCATACTCTTTTAGCACCACAATTTCTGGACGGTTTTCGTTGGCTTTTAAACGATGTCTCAGAATTAAAATAGTACTATCAATGCCTTCGTGAATATCAAAGGGCACTTTGTAATCTTTATCTGCTCTGGAGAAGGTTCGTAGACTAGTGCTGATACTGCGGATACGGTTAACACCCAGATCCATCGAGTCCAGTAACTTAGGTAAATCTTCTTGTATGTAGTCTAAATCGATGGCATCAATCTCATCTTCAATATCTGAGCCAGGATTTGGGAACTTCTCTTGATAAAGGTTAATTAATCCAAACAAATCTTTGGTATAGTCTTTAGCTGGTTCAATGTTGCCAGCAATGAAGCCGACAGGATTGTTGATTTCATGGGCAACACCTGCTATTAAATTACCAAGGGCAGACATTTTTTCACCCTGCACTAGTTGCAATTGCATCGTTTGGAGTTCTTGCAAGGCTTCTTCTAATTGTTCTTTTTGTTGTTGCAGCAATTGTTGTGCTTCTTTGGGTTCGGTGATGTCTTCACATGTGCCAAGGATGCCAAAAACGTTTCCTTCTTTATCTCGTAGTGGAATTTTGTTTGTATTTGACCAGATTTGTTTTCCGTCTGCTTGCTGCAATGTTTCGATAATATTTAGTTCAGCTTGTCCAGACTCCATAATTTGGCGATCGCACTCTACATATCCATCTGCCTGCTCACGAGTCCAAGATAGATCGTAGTCTGTTTTACCAATAACATTTTCTGGCACTCCTACACCCGAAGTTTGAGCAAAGTTTTGGTTACAGCCTAAATAAACACAATTGCGGTCTTTCCAAAAAACAGATTGCGGGATATTGTCAATAATTAACCGCAAGAATTGTTCGGCCTGTCCAAGGTTTTTTAGAGTCTCTTGTGCTTGCTGATAAAGTTGAGCGTTTTCCAGAGAGATTGCAGCTTGAGTACATAACAGATTCAGAATTTCGACGCGATCGCTGGTAAACGCCCCAGTGGTAAGATTGTTTTCTAAATATAAAATCCCCAACAGTTTGCCTTGATAAAGAATCGGTGTACACAGCAAACTTTTGGGTTGCTGACGAATGATGTAGGGGTCAGCTATTAGGGTCGAATCCACTGTTGTATCAAGGATGATGGTAGTTTGCAGGCTGCGTTTGACGGTATAAATTAAGCTATGGGGAACATCTACGCTATCTTCCAGAAAAATGGACTGTAGCATGGTTGATTGCTGCCCAACTTGAGCCGTCGCTTCAACTACCAATTTACCTTTTTTCAGCAGTAGTAACGCACACTTATCTGCTCCAGCATTTTCAATCACTACTTGTAGTAGCTTCGTGAGTAATTTATCCAGTTCGATTTCACTGGAGAGAGTCTGAGACGCTTTGAGAACTGTTGCTAAATCTAGCATTACTGATGTATTGCTGCTAAAGGTTACTGATTTATGAATGCTTGGGTGTAAGGTAGAAATGCTGTCAATATTAGCGATCGTATGACTAAGTGTGATAGGCAAGCGCGTTTGTTGTAAAATGGGAGCTAGCAATTGTGGATAACGCTGTTCTAAGTCATCAACTTTAGCTTTAGCACCCCAGCGTGTGTAGCAATAGTAAGCATTAATCAAATACTCTTGGGCAATGCGTTTTTTGCCCCATTCTAAATAAAACTTGGCTGCAAGTTCATTGGCGAGAGCTTCTTCGTTAAGATATTCGTTTTCTTTGGCTTTAGCAATGGCGCGATCGTATAACTCGATTGCATCCATATACTTGCCAGAAACTCTTGCCATTTCAGCAGATAACAATAGATATCGATGCAGGAAGTTTTCTGAGCAATTATCCGCCCAAGTCTTTTGGATTTGTTGATGCTCTTGGATCATGTCCCAATACTGCTTTTTCTTCTCTAATCTTGCATTGGGATAGAGGGCTACCAAACTAAGTGGGTAATAGAAATGATACTGAATAATTGGGAAAAAACCAGAGTTGCAAGCTAGGGTTTTCTCAGCTTCTTCTGCTGCTTGAATGGCATCTTCGTAGCGACCATAAAGATAGGATAATTGTATTTTGAGAAAGCAATACCAATTAATTCCATGTTCAAAGTTCTTCTTCTGCCTCCAAACTTCTATATAAGGAATATCTTGGTTATTGTGTTCATCTAATAAATCGGTGCTTTTAGATATATCTTGCAGGTTCAGGATAAACTGCCTCTGTAAAGTAAAGGCATACAGCATATTAGCATCATTCACTTGTTGGACGTAGCTCAGATATTTTTCAGTTTCCGCGTATACATCTGATAAGCGATCGCCCTTAATTAACATCGCCCAAATCAGAAACGAAACTGCCCAAACGCCAAACACCAAATTCCCAGTTTCTTGACATATTTGGAATGATTGCTGGGAAAGTGGTAAATTCGTTTTTAAATGCTGATTGTAGGGATTAGTGGTGTGGGCAAAGATATTATTGGTCTTATATATAAATTGGGTGCTATTGAAGTGACGGTCAAGTTTTAGTGCCAACGTACCAAACTGATATGCACTTTGGTAACTTCCTTGATTTGCCAGATTCATCCCATATAGGCAGTAAGCAAAACCAGAGCTTTCGGCATTGCCATATCTCAATGATAAACTGATCATTAATAGAGGAGCCAAACAACTGAGGTATTGATCTCCTCCCATGTAAGCTGCTGCCCAAAGATCAGCTAAAAGACTCATGCAAACTTTCTTCTCTGGATCTATCATCTCAGGCAAATTGAATAAATCTGCTGTGTGAATTACTGCAAGTTTAGCTGTTAATTCTTGAAGTTCGGTTTTGATAGCAGCTTGCTGTTCTTCAGAAGTAACAGGCAGATGCATCCCCATGATGCTCAAACCTTTCAGTCCAGATTTAATACTAGCTTCGATATTTTCACCCTGAGTCATTTTCAGATACATTTCAATAGCATAAATGTCTGCCTTTTCAAATTTATCTTGGCTATGATTTAATGCTAAACTAAATAATGTCTCTGCCTGACTAAAATCGCTAGTTAAATATTCACACTCCGCAGATTCTTTATATAATTCAAACGTGAGTTTATAGTTAGTTTGCCAACTTTCTTCTGTTAGCAATTGTCTGCCCAATGCGAAATACTTAACTGCTGCTCTATAAGCGGTTGAAGCTTTGGCTTTTTTCCCAGCAATTAGATTCAGTTGAGCCAGATTAGATTTTTGGGCTGGTTCATTAATTATATCAATCCCCTCATTTAACTGATTAATAATATCAAAAATGCTGGCTTCAATTACTTCAGGCGATGTATTCTTTAAAAGTAATTGCCCAATTTTTAAATGAGTAGCTTTCTTTTGAGATTCAGGAATCAGAGAATAAGCAGCTTGCTGAACCCGATCATGGAGAAATTTGTAAGAACAGGAATCAGGAAAATTGTGTTGCTTAAATTCTGAATCTTCTTGGTAGAATTTATAGACCTCATTGGTAGGGATAATCAACCCATCTTGCAATGCTTTCCAAAAGTCTGCGGCTGTCTCCACCTGTGATTTTTCATGAATGATCGCTAATGTCGCTAAATCAAATTCGTTTCCTACACAAGCTGCTAATTTCAGGACTTCTTGAGTTTCTGGTGACAACTTTTTAAGTTGAATTGCCATGAATTCTACGACATCATCAGTAAGAGCGATCGCTCGCACCTGGGCAATATCACATTCCCACCCCCCTTGACTTCCCCCCTTAGTAAGGGGGGACTGAGGGGGGTTAAATGTAATTAGTTTATCTTGATACAGCGCTTTGAGAAATTGGGTGCTGAAGAAAGGATTACCTTTAGTTTTGTTCAATACCAATTCTGTTAACGGTGCAGCTAACGCTATGGAGCAACTTAATGTATCTGCAACTAAATGATTTAGAGAGATTTGATTAAGAGGAGCTAAGGTAATTGTATTGACTGTAGCGCCCAACTTTTGAATCTCTTCTAAAGTCAGCATTAGCGGATGTACCGGGTTGACTTCGTTATCTCGATAAGCACCAATTAATAGTAGATAGCCGATGTCAGCTTCGCTCATTAACAAGTGCATTAACTTTAAAGAAGCAGAATCTGCCCATTGCAGATCATCAATAAAGATTACCAGTGGATGTTCTGGTGCAGTGAAGACTTGAGTGAACTTCAAAAACAGCAGATTGAAACGATTTTGTGCTGCGCTTCCAGAGAGTTCCGGCGCTGGAGGCTGTTTACCAATCATACTTTCCAGTTCTGGAATCACCTCAATCATCACTTGTCCGTTCTCACCCAAAGCAGAGAGAATTTTGCACTTCCACTGCTCGAATTGGGTGTCAGTTTCACTCAGCAGTTGTCTGATTAAGTCTCGAAAGGCTTGTACAAAGCCAGAGAAGGGGATGTTACGCTGGAATTGGTCAAATTTACCTTTAATGAAATAACCCCGTTGTCGCACAATTGGCTTGTGGACTTCATTAACCACAGCAGTTTTGCCAATTCCAGAGAAACCTGCAACCAACATAATTTCAGTGTTTCCCTGACTCACTTTCTCGAAGGTATCTAGTAAGCTTTGAACTTCAGCTTGGCGGCCGTAAAGTTTTTCTGGGATGATGAAGCGATCGCAAATATCCCGCTCACCTAATTTAAAGGATGTAACCGTGCCAGTTTCTTGAAATTGAGACAAACATTTTTCTAAATCAAATTTCAGCCCTAATGCGCTCTGATAGCGATTTTCAGCATTTTTCGCCATCAATTTCATCACAATATCACAAAGAACTTGAGGAATTTCTTCATCCCTCCTGCCTCCTAATTGTTCTGGTTGCTTGGCAATATGACAGTGAACCAACTCCATTGGATCATTAGACTGGAAGGGTAAATGTCCAGCCAGCAATTCATAAAAGGTAATACCAAGAGAGTAATAATCACTGCGATAGTCAATTCCGCGATTCATCCGCCCGGTTTGTTCTGGGGAAAGGTAGGCGAGAGTACCTTCTAAAACATTAGGACTGTGAATTTCCTGGCTTTCTCTGGGTAAAAGAGAGGCAATGCTAAAGTCAATTAACTTGACTTGCTTAGTTTCTGGGTTAATGAGGATGTTGGCAGGCTTGATGTCTTTGTGGATAACCCGATGGCGATAGAGTCCATCAAGAATATTGCTCAGAGCGATCGCAACGTCCAAGAACTCTGTCAGAGTATATTGGTTGCTCTCCATTCTTGTGTTCATCCAATCTATGAGGGAAATACCACCAAAATCCTCCATTATCAAAGCATAGCTGTTGTGGTAAGGTTCCAGGCTGTAGGGATGAATAATACCAGGTAGGTCAATATTTTTAGCGATAGTATACTGATTACGGAACAACAGCAGTTCGTTGAAGGTAGGATAGTCCTCTTGAAGCAGTTTGATTACCACTGGAAGTTGATCGGCCTCTCGAATTGCACGGTAAACTAAAGTTCTAGAGCCTGCATAAAGTTGTTCGCTAATTCGATAGTTCAAAAGCTTATCCATTGGCTTAACTGCTGTATTCATACTTGATCAACTATTGTTAAATCAGTTATTTATTAAGTCTGCCCACAAATCAGCTTTTTCTACCTCATAGCACTTACACCAATTCACGAAAATCCTGATACATACAGATTTCTCATCGTAGGGGCATGGCATTGCCCATTGGTGTCAACTTAAGCAAAAAGGAACCATAATACTTCTCTAGGAGAGGCTGCGTCAACGGCTTTTTTCGACTTCGCTTAAAGCAAGTCGCTCAGTACAAGTGCCCCATGCCCATTAAATTTTAGGCGAGCTAAGGGCATTCAGTAGCAGTAGTGACCACGGCACTTTAATATCAGGTATGAGCCATGAATAGTTTCTCAGTACAGGTAATGCAGCTGGTACTACAAAACGCAGAGAGCGCAACGATGCAGGCCGATCGCCATTTTCATCTACAAGATTATATTGTTTAGCTAGTTCAGCAACAATCTGCACACGTCCTGTACGGCGCATTATATTTGACTCACAAGCAAGTGCAGCGATCGCCCGTCCAGTAAATAAGGGAGTTTCCCAGTTGTAGCGATCGCTCAAAAATGAGCTTTTCTGGTCAGTAACATTTGCTTCATCCGTTTCAGAAGCAAAACGGGTAAAAAGCTCAGTACCAACAATACCCGGCCAAATTGAAACAGAAGCGACGTTATAAGGCTTTAGCTCAACAGCCATATCAGCAGCCAAGCGATCGCAAGCTGCTTTGCCAGCACCATAAGCTGTATTAAAGATATAAGACATACTACCCCACGAGGAAATGGTGCAAATTAGCCCTTGTTGACGCTTGATCATCATTCGGGCAGCAAAAATACTCGCGACATAGTGGCTACGAAGACCAACGTTGTTGCTAGCATCCCAAAGACTTGGTTCACAATCCCAAAAAGGCTGCCCATAAGCGTCTTTTATTGCCTGGACTCCTGAGTAAGCATTATTCACCACTAGGTCGAGTTGTCCATTCTGCTCATCTTGAATCCGAGCAAAAAGCGATCGCACCTGCTCATCGTCGCTGTGGTCTACTTGGACGGGAATGCACACACCACCGACTTCCTCAATGGCTGATTGAGTTTCCTGAAGACTCCCAGAAACCTCATTACTGAAAGAGTTGTTGAGGCTGCGACCCGTGATGTATACAGTTGCACCTGCCTCACCAAGGCCAATAGCAATTCCTCTACCAATTCCCCGCGTAGCACCTGTTACCAACGTCACTTTACCTTCAAGGTGTTTCATGATAATTTTATAGATTTTCCTTTGCGTCTTTGCGCCTTTGCGTGAGACATTTATCCCTAGATGCAGAATTTACCGGAGATAGCAATGACACGTAAACGGTTGATTATCGAAATGGGCATGGGAATAGATCAGCATGGACAGGAACCAACTGTAGCAGCATCTAGGGCAGTACGGAATGCGATCGCTCACAATGCTTTACCTGGTGTTTGGGAAGTTGCTGGTTTAACTGACCCCAATGCAATGATTGTAGAAGTTCAAGTAGCAGTGCCATACCCCGAATTAGTTAGAGAAGAGGAAGTACTAGCTGTACTTCCATTTGGTCGCAAAAGCCTGACTGTAGAATCTGGGGGGATGATCGTTCAAGGGCGGGCTATTCCCGAACTCAACGATAAAAATGATGAAATGTTGATTGCGATCGCTGCTGTTACAGTTCTGATCGAAAATGATTAGCTGAGGCTTTGCGCTAAACTAAAAAATATTGGGGTAAAAATCTCTGGCAGTAAGTTCAATACACCACTAATCTTTACCACTGCGGCGATAATGTCTCAAGAGCATAACGAATCACTCCAAATTCAGGAGATCACCAAACTCCAACCGAAACACTTTGCTGATTTAGTCAGATCAGCACAATTGATTTTCGATCCCACAGCAGGAGTTTCGGGCAGAAATATAACAGTTAACTGGGAACAATTCGGAATTCCCCGTGGTGTGGCGGATAATCTTAAATCACTTGGTAAGGAGTACCAATACGCATCTCCTCACATCCCAGTTGAAGTTATTTGGAGTCAATTAACTCCAGAAACTCGGATTTGGTTCGTTGAAAATAAAGATAGGTTGTGGCAGTTTGAAGAAGCTTTCCCAGCCCTTGACGAAGATTAAACAGCTGAACCATCAAAAGGAATACAGATTATTTATAGGGGTACAACTATCGTTGGTTGTATCCCTATCCCATAAGTGTTAACTTAAGCCCAAAACCCTTTAAAACCCCGTTTCTAGCCCTGGCTGGAAATGCTTCTCATTTGGCTGCTGCCGCAAATCAAGAGGCGGAGCCTCCTATTAGGCATTCCCAGTCGGAGACTGGGAACGAGATAAATGGTTGATCTCTAATTCTTTCCCCCTGCCCCCTGCCCCCTACCTC
>NZ_WBKM01000004.1 GCF_015714725.1 Nostoc sp. WHI | reverse complement strand
CACTCCTAACTCCTAACTCCCCACTCCCCACTCCCCACTCCCTCCTGATAAGTACGACAAACCAACGGCATATTCGCAGAAAATTTTTCCAGGCGGGTTCCATCTACAGCACTGTCTAGAAGCACTTGCCAGTTAGCCGCGATCGCACCATCTAATTGTCGCTGAATTCTTGGTAAAAACTTACACCGCGAGATTAAATCTAAACTCCATCGGGCAACCTGCGACCAAAAACGTAAATCTCCTCCCCAAAAGGCATCTTCGCCGTTAGCAGCATTTAAAGGAACAGCAGTAAGAAATTTTACTGCTTCGCTGGGATTGAGACAAAAACCCTCAACTCGCCACGGTTGCAAATATTGCGGGGAGTCTATATCTAGCTCCAAGCTAGCAGAATATACTGGAAAAATTTCTGCTGTTCCTTCTTTGCTGTTTTCTGAGATATAAGTTGGCAGGGCAATTATTTGCGAATGGGTTGGCAAACTGATCTCAGTAGCACTTGCGGCTTTGCGCGTTGGCGTAGCTCCTCCTTTGGAGGCTCGCGCAACTTGGGGTTGCTGAATAAAGTTGGTAATTGCCATGTTCTGAGAACGTAACCACTCACTCAACTCAACTGATGTCATTGCCAATGGATGTAGTGGTATATCTCCAGATTCACTAGACTCCAAATTCACTCGTAGCGATCGCCAAGTTTCTCCCCAAATAAATAAACAACCGTTTGAATTTTTTAGTAACCAATTACCGTGTAAAATCGCCATTTGCTAACTACTTAGATTTCCTTAAAATTAAATATTTTAAATTGCAACTATTGTGAATTTTACATTTTTATACTAATATCATTATGACATACAATTGCATATAATAAATACTTAAATAATTAGTTAATCTAAACATTATCAATAATGGATTTTCCTTTTATTCAAGTTTTAAAAAATGGGATAGTAGTAGAACTAGATTATATACATCCTCAAGAACAGGATGTTGTAAGAGGATTACTAAATGTTGTAATTGTTGAAGATAAAACTTATCCCCAAAAGCAACCTCTATCTCCGGCAGAATTTTTAGCTTACTGGTTAAGTAAAGATGCCTTTGTTGTCAGGACATCTGTTCAGGATGCTACACGCAAGCCAAAAGAAATACTAGGGGCGTTTTATTTAAAACCAAACTTTCCCGGTCGGTGTAGCCATATTTGCAACGCTGGTTTTATTGTACAACCTGAGTTACGCGGTCAGGGAATAGGGCGGTTCATGGGAGAGGCGATGCTCTTGATAGCAGCAAACCTGGGCTACGAAGCAGTAATGTTCAATTTGGTCTTTGAAACTAATATACCTTCAATTACACTTTGGCAGTCATTAGGATTTGAGATCATTGGGCACATTCCGCGTGCAGCAAAGCTAGGAGATGAACAAGTGATAGATGCGCTGATGATGTATCGGGCTTTGCGTTGAACGACTTGTTTATCTTTGTATGTACCAGGAGCCAGTCATACTACATAAATGTTAGGATTGCCACAGAAAGAGAATAGCCAAAAAGAAGGAAAAAAAACTGAATGGCAGAAGTTGATAAGTCAATATCCTTCGATGGAAGGGATATTCGACTGAAGGTAGGTCTGCTAGCTCCCCAGGCTGGTGGATCGGTGTTGATAGAATCAGGGGACACATCCGTTTTAGTGACGGCTACGCGATCGCAAGCCAGAGAAGGTATTGATTTTCTTCCCCTCACAGTAGATTATGAAGAAAGGCTATATGCTGCTGGGAGAATTCCCGGTGGGATCATGCGACGAGAAGGTCGCCCACCAGAAAAGACAATTCTCACCAGCCGTCTTATAGACCGTCCCTTGCGTCCTCTATTCCCTTCATGGTTGCGGGATGACCTGCAAATTATTGCCTTAACATTATCGATGGACGAGTTAGTACCGCCCGATGTGTTAGCAGTTACAGGTGCTTCCATTGCTACCCTAATTGCCCAGATTCCTTTTAATGGGCCAATGGCAGCAGTGCGGGTTGGTTTAGTGGGAGATGATTTCATTATTAACCCCACCTATGCGGAAACTGAAGCCGGAGACTTGGATCTGGTAGTAGCAGGTTCACCGCATGGCGTGATCATGGTGGAGGCGGGAGCCAATCAATTGCCAGAGCGAGATATTCTCGAAGCGATTGACTTTGGTTACGAAGCAGTGCGAGACTTAATCAAAGCGCAGCAAGATTTAATAGCAGAATTGGGTCTGGTAATCGTGCAAGAAGCACCGCCAGAAGTAGACCAAACGCTAGAAAATTATATCCGCGATCGCGCTAGCAGCCAGATTAAAAAAATCCTGTCTCAATTTCATTTTACTAAACCCCAACGCGATGCAGCTTTAGATGTCGTCAAGGATGAAATTGCCACGACGATCATCGAACTGCCACCAGAAGACCCAATTCGAGTGGCCGCAACTGCAAATAGCAAAGCACTTGGTAACACTTTTAAAGACATTACTAAATACTTCATGCGGCGGCAAATCATCGAAGATAACGTTCGGGTTGATGGTCGTAAACTCGATGAAGTGCGTCCTGTTTCTTGTTTAGTTGGTGTCTTGCCAAAGCGAGTCCACGGCAGTGGTTTATTTAACCGCGAACTAACTCAGGTATTATCAACTTGTACTTTGGGTACACCGGGGGATGCCCAAAACCTCAACGATGATATGCAGTTAGATCAACACAAGCGTTATCTGCATCATTACAACTTCCCACCTTTCTCAGTCGGGGAAACCAAGCCAATGCGGGCCCCAGGAAGGCGCGAAATTGGTCACGGGGCATTGGCAGAGCGAGCAATAATCCCTGTACTACCGTCAAAAGAAGATTTTCCCTACGTGATTCGCATCGTATCGGAAGTACTTTCTTCCAACGGTTCCACCTCAATGGGTTCTGTGTGCGGTTCCACCCTAGCCCTCATGGACGCTGGTGTGCCAATTCTTAAACCCGTCAGTGGCGCGGCAATGGGTCTGATTAAGGAAGGGGACGAAGTGCGAGTCTTGACCGACATTCAGGGCATTGAAGACTTTTTGGGCGATATGGACTTCAAAGTTGCTGGCACAGATGTCGGGATTACCGCCTTGCAAATGGACATGAAAATCTCCGGTTTATCTTTGGACGTTATTGCCCAAGCCGTCCACCAAGCCAAATCAGCCAGGTTGCACATTCTGGAGAAAATGCTCGCCTGCATTGATCAAGCGCGTCCTGAAACCTCACCCTATGCCCCACGTCTGTTAACAATCAAGATTGATTCAGACATGATTGGTTTAGTCATCGGGCCTGGAGGCAAGACGATTAAGGGAATCACAGAGGAAACTGGTGCAAAAATTGACATCGAAGATGATGGCACCGTGACAATTTCTGCTGTGGATGAGGGTAAGGCAAAGAAAGCCAGAAATATCATCCAAGGCATGACCCGCAAGTTACACGAAGGGGATGTCTATGCCGGACGCATCACTCGGATTATACCCATAGGTGCGTTTGTGGAATTTCTGCCTGGAAAAGAAGGTATGATCCACATCTCCCAACTAGCTGACTACCGCGTTGGCAAAGTTGAGGATGAAGTAGCAGTGGGCGATGAAGTGATTATCAAAGTGCGCGAAATTGATAACAAAGGTCGGATTAATCTCACTCGCTTGGGTATCCACCCAGATCAAGCAGTAGCAGCACGGGAAGCTGCGGCGGTGAATCGGTAACTCGATTTGGGATTTTAGATTAAATCTAAAATCCGCGATGCCTATGGTGAAGGCATCGCCGTATGCTTCTCTAACATTGCTTATTTATCACAAATACTTCTGCAACAATAACCCTAACTTTTCCTTTGTCGCCGTCGGTGCTTTATCCAACTGAGTCAAAATCGCATACTGCAACGCCGAATGCGCCTCACTCGGTGGCGGATTTTCACTCAAGCGCCGCACAGTTTCTTGAATCACTTTTTGAGCATTCACAGCATTCCGCAGCAAATTGCCAATTACCATCTCCACCGTCACACTGTCATGGTCTGGATGCCAACAATCGTAATCTGTTACCAGCGCTAAGGTTGAGTAGGCAATTTCCGCTTCCCTTGCCAACTTTGCCTCTGGTAAATTCGTCATTCCAATGATTGTTGCACCCCAACTGCGGTAAAGATTCGATTCTGCCTTAGTGGAAAAAGCCGGGCCTTCCATGCACACATAAGTACCGCCGCGATGGAGAGTAACTTCTGGTAAATCGAGAGATGCGATCGCATCTGCTAATACAATAGCTAAGTTTTTACAAATCGGATCACCAAAGGCGATGTGAGCGACAATTCCCTCACCGAAAAACGTTGAAATCCGGTTTTTTGTCCTGTCAATAAACTGATCTGGCACTACCATATCCAGTGGTTTCGCCTCTGCTTTCAAGGAACCCACAGCACTAGCTGAAATTAAATACTTCACACCCAATTGCTTCATCGCATAGATATTAGCGCGAAACGGTAACTCAGAGGGTAAAAGTGTGTGATTGCGACCATGACGTGCCAAAAAAGCTACCCGTGTACCATCCAAACTCCCCAGAATCAAAGCATCAGATGGTGAACCAAAGGGAGTCTGAACTTGCACCTCTTCTACATCTTTGAGCGCATCCATTTTGTAAAGACCGCTACCACCAATAATTCCAATACTAGCTTGAGCCATGCTCCTGAACCTTTTTTAAGTTTTACAAAAATGGCGAAGCGTCAAAAGCAACTTCGATAAAGGTATGTTATCAGGAGTTATGACCTCGGTTTATCTAATTGCTTCGCCTTCTGCATGAATAGGGTTATCGCTATCGAAGTTGATTTTTCGCGGGCGATCGCACTTGCTACGTAGAACAACCTTGTCATTGAATGGAGTGGCAGTATAGGGAAAAATGAAGTGCGATCGTCACCAGTTGAGTTTATTAACAAAATGTACTAACTGTGAGACACCATTTCTAATCCCTGCTGATTGAGAGCTAAGGGAATGCCCTCATTGTTCCCTGCCTTTTGCAAAAATGGCGAAGTGTCAGAAACGTCTTTGAAAATGCTTAAAGTTAGAGATGCGAACAGTGCCTCTGCAATTAAATAGAAACTACACTAAGGTCTATGCAACCTTTGCAGGCAGGGTATTTAAGTGTAGAGATCACATTTTCATGTTCTGCCTCTTTTTCTCGTTTCCATGTACCTGAAGTTTCTGCAAGAATGGTAGTTTCTCCTGCACATAATTGCTGTTTTTCCAAACCTGATTTACCCATCAAGGTACGTTCGCTAGCTGAGTGTACGCATGAGCGGGTCGCTTCTGTACAGATAAATTGTTCCAACCGTTTAGATGTATCGTTTTTTAGGCTTAATAGTAAGCTAAAAAGTTCTGGTACAACGTGGCCATATTTATTGTTACTACCAACAGATAAAACTGCTATTTCTGCATCAATAGCTTCTAATAATTGCCTGAGATCATCTCCATTCTTGGGGTATGCCCCGTGATGAGGAATTTTAACAATGTTCGCGCTCAGTTCATTAGGCTGGCAAATATCAATACATTCCTTGAGTCCATCGCCCTCAATATCTGCGAGTAGCAAGGCTGCAAAATCGCCGTAAGTGACACGTAATACAACAGATATTTCATTATCCCTACCTTTAATAGTTGCAAGATGATCCTGAGCGTACAAAAGCCCTGGGTGTAAGATATGGATTTCTAAATCTCCTTGGGTATATGGGTTAGAACCACGAGTAGCTTCTATAAATTTAATGATATTTTTCTTTTCCCATTGCCTTAGAAGTTTCAAAGCATCTTCAAGCATTTTATTAGCTGCTCTGTTAGCAGATACTTTTTTCCTTGCTTCTTTATAAACTTCGTAAGGAAGGCAAAGAGTTCCTATTGTTCCACCACGTTTTAGCCAATTATCAAGAAACGTGACCAAATCCTCTAGTGATGGAAAATGGTCTCGATGTTCGTGGGTAATATAAATTCTACTAATGGTATTTGCTTTGTTATTCTGTAACCACTTAAGAAGTATGGGTATCTTATGTAAGTCAATAATAACAACAGAACTGCCCTCAGCACGTATAACGATGGTATCAGCATTGCCTACAGGTAAAAAAGCTAACTCACAAGTCATAAAAATATTTTACGTCTCTATCCCTAGTTCCTCAGTCAGTTCTTCATCAGTTAAGTAGGGACGAGGTGTGTGGCGAAAGCGTTTAATAGCCCAAGGACGCTCTTGCAGTTCCGCAAAAGTCTCTACATCTTCACTGAGTTCTGCTTCAAACACTGTACCATCAAGGGCCCAACCGGGAATCTCTGGCAAGATTGGAAGCCATTCTTCCCGAACATCATCCATTAGACCACTCAGATATAAGCGAATTTGACTATTATCTTCGGATATTTCTAAAACTTGGCCACGTACAGTAAATGTAGGCTTTGTTCGTTCGGATTTCCACAATCCTAGCTCTGGAGGTATTCCTGTACGTACTATTTCAAGTCGAGAAGGATTACCATAAGATCCCTCAACTACTTCATCTAATCGCCTGTGAAGTTCATCTGGTTTAAAAATAGGAATGCGGTTTTTGTCTCTTTCTAGAATTTGACGAGTAATTTGGATAATTCGGTTATCAATGTTGTAAGGTAATGGTAGCTTATATAATAAGTCTTTCGTAATCCCTCTTGAACTTCTTCCTTGCAAGGAAAGTTCACCAACTATTGTTGATGACAAAATTCCTAATAACCAAATTTTCTGTTCTTCACAGCTTAGTGTTTCCCACTCACTCCAATCTTTACAAGAACTATACTTTTTAGAATGTTTACCAGAAGATTCTGTAATTGGTAAAATGCAAAACATGTGGTTATTTGGGCATAAACCTATTGTATCAAAATGGGCTGCTAGAGGATTTGAAGTTCCGCGATTAACATCGCTACCTACTAAAACTTTAGGTAAGTCTAATAAATTCTCATTGTTGATACAAGGTGTATGGAGATATTGTTTACCATATCTTATGTAACGCTTATTTTTATCCACTCTTTGTGGATCTGCCCAAAGCCGATTTTTATCATGCCAAGCTAAACGCCAGTAAAGCTTACATTTAATACCTTCTGGACATTTATCAACTGGTGGATACTGTCTACCCAAATAACCTGGTTTCACACCATTAAAAACGTAGAAAAGCCTACCTAAAGGTATTGTTGGAACAGAAAGATTTATCGATGGTGCTGTAATTGATCCCCAGTCATTTAGCTCTGAACTTAATTGTCCAATCCATGTTTTACCAAGAAAACCATTATCACGAGTATCAGAGCTTTTCGCTCTAGAAAAGATTGCTCGCGCAATAGAGGGCATTGTTATTCTAGAATTGCCCACAGTTCCTAAAACAATTGCTACATCCTGGCTTGCCTCAATTCCAACAGTTCCTTCTGGACACTGCCATACTTCAAATATGCGGCAATTTTCCGTTAATAATCTTCGTACATTTGGTATGCCATGAGTTGATGCTGTTAAAAATGATTGAGGCAGGATAAAAGCAAACTGAGAATCTTCTTCCAACCAACTCAAAACTTTTTCTATAAATGTTGCTGCTCGTTGAGTATTGCCATCTTCTGCAAAAGGAGGGTTTGCAACTATAACACGCGGCTTAATGCCTATATTTTCTTTAGTTAAGTTTTTATAGTCTTCATGAGAAAAGTGAGAAGGAAAGGGAAACGGAACATCCTGACCGAGTGACTCTCTTGCTAAGGTGTATCGAAGTTGTGTTACTAAATCAGCATATTGATCTAAATCATTACCTGCAACGTGCTGTGCAAGATAAAGTCTTCGTTCTTTAATATCTTCTGGAATATCAGACATTCCTGCAAGACGAGATGTAGCAGCCAATAAGAGACTACCTGAACCTGCGGCTGGGTCAAAAATTACTCTTTCCTCTGGACGTAGCCGTTCCAAAGGAAGTAGCTCAAGCATACGTTCAGCGATCGCAACTGGAGTGTAATGTCGTTGTAAATCACTCCATTCTTCACCCTCAATATCGTTGGGCAATTCTTTGATAGCCCGTTCGTACAGCAATCCAACGTCTTTATGATCGACTAGGGCGAAGCTAACTCGACTCCCTAAATTAGCAGCTAAACGCTGCAACATTCTATCACTTAAATAAGGGATTGAGTCTTCCAAAGCCTTTTTAAAAAAACCATTAGCACGAGGTACTGTGCGATTTAGCAAAGCGCGAGGATCATCAGTTGGAATATTTGAATCAGAACCAAAAAAGCCTTTGTCTTCTAAAATCCGTGCTGCCAAAAATGCGATCGCTACACGAATTGCATGACCTGCTATCTCTCCACGAGAGGATATGGAATTTTGTGGATATGTTAGTTTATCTTGAATACCAATTTCTGCGAGTGTTCCTTTAATTGCATCCTGGAATGCTTTATCCAGTTCGGCTCTTTGTCTAAGTAGAAATGATAAGCTATTTTTGGAAACTGATTCTTCCAAATCAGCAAGTGTTAGTTGACCACCGCGGAATTCTGCCAGTGCCTTGGGTGTAAATAAGTAACTACTTGGTGCAGCAAGTTCTACGGCCAAAGAATCTGGTTCTACTAAGCGCTCCTTTAATCTACCTAATGGATCAATATACTCAAGGAGATATTCTCCATCTGAAATTAAAAGCCCTGCACGAATGGGCCAGTCACGCAATCGTCTTTTCCATTGCTCTAAATCTGAGGGTGCAACAGATTGCACCATAAACGCCAGATTAGTTGCACTAGGGCGTAGACCATAATCTGTCCACAACGCATCTACCGCTACAGGTTGGCTATCCTGTAATGCTGGAGGGATACGCACATCACGGTGTGGGTCAATATTCCACACTTGACGTGCAGTCTCAATTACATAATTAAGTCCCTTTCCAGCCATTTTAAAATTACGTTTACTACAGAATTTATAATCTTCAAGTGATGTAGCTTAGATTACCAATATGGGTTCTACTTGTCACCACTATATTGGAAAGCAACGATTGAAAGCGATCGCTTTCAATCGTCATAGAGAACGAATAATCGCTCAGAGCCATTAAGGTAGTCGCCTAGCACTCCATGAATACTGCTAGTTTTGGGTTGTATTTACTTGACTTATAAGTTAAACAAAGCTCAATATCTAAGACCCAGCCAAAACTTTTTTATATTAATATTGCATAATATTATCACTTTGTTGTACAAAATAAGTTATTTGTGTAACAAAGTTTTGTAATAACCATTTCATTAGTACAAAATTGTACTCACTAGTGATTTTGGTATAATTCAAGGCAAACTCTAGCTCTTAGAGACTAAAGCCTGAAATGAAGTACCCAAGTAGACAAGGTAACAAGTATGAACCAGATGTCAGGTTTTACAAGGCAAGAGACAATGCATCTGGCAGGTTGTACTTCCAGCCGACTTGCCTATCTGGAGAAGGTAGGTCTGGTCATTCCATACAGATTTGGGATTAATGCAAGACCAACTGTAGTTTTTAGCTGGGAGCAGCTTCTAGAAATACGAGCCATCAGAAATTTAAGAAAAAATATCTCTCTACAAACAGTCAGAAAGATAATAAAATTTTTAGACGATAGCGGTTATGATAACGGCTTGAGGGATAAACAGTTAATTGTTATCGGCGATGAAGTTTTCTGGGTTAAGCAAGACTGGTCAGACTTTGGCGAAAATTTGCCCACAACTGTAAAAGTAGCAGACAAAAGTAATAAGCAAGTAGGTCAGTACGTTCTACTTGTGATACCTTCACTAATAGATATTGTGAATGAAATTTGGGAAGCTGCTAGACAGTCTAAAGTAATAGACTTCAAAAGCTTTGAGCAAAGAGCAAAAGTTTTGCCAGCTTAGTTATATTCCGCAGCATTGATTTCATGTATTTGAGCTTTTCCAGGCATAAATAACCCTACTCTGTGTCCAAAATGTGATATTCCTTGGGTCTTGACTGAAAAAGTAATTATCTTTTAATTGATATGAGATAAAGTCCGATCGGACTCTAAAGTCACTCACAAACTCGCTAGTTTTGTCAACTCGGTTCGCCAATCTTCATCATATCGTAGGGCAAGGATATGGTAAGTGGTGTTGTACATGGTCAAACTGGTTGCGGTAAGAAAGCAAGTATTCATAGCAAGCTTGGACACAGCTATCTTTAGTTTCTTTGAAATGGCAAATATCTAAAGCTGCATCGGCTATTTTTTGGAAAGCATCAGGCTTTTCTAATAGTTGAGAAAGGACACCTACACCGCCTTCTGCCGCTTCCCGGAACAGCAAAGATTTACCGTCTCCCATGCGTTCGGAGTCGAGTTCGTCGGCTTCTCCACTCAAAGAAAGTCAGCTATATTTAAGTCCATAGGAGAGAAGTTGACAAATTTGTAGAGCGACAATTTATTTGACCAGAGCGAAAAATTATTTGTCAAAAGACTTTATTAACTACGAATCCTTATATATCAAGGCTTTCAGTAATTAAACCTGTAAAAAGCTAATTCAGGCTTTGGCGACAAATTAAGCGTCCTTTTTTAACTTTTACGACTAATTAAATGACAATTCTTAATTTAGCGATGAATTAGATGTCAATTCTTCGCTGCTTTATAGTAGTATAAATGTACCCAAATAATCAATGAAAAATCACATCTATGAGTCCTTTAGATGTAGATGACGACCAGTTTGAACTAGAAGATGAAGACAGCTTCCTATCGGATGACGAGTATACAGACACACTCGACTTTTCAATGGAAGTTGAGCCATTGAGTGAGAATGATAACTCTGTAGAAGAAGACAAATCAGTTGAGTTTTTAGATCAAAGATTTTTAGAGGACTCAGAACTCAGACTCTCAGGTGAACAAAGACTCAAGCTGGAGATAATTCGCAATCTACGTGAACCCTGCGATCGCCTAACTTACGGCAAAAGGTTGGAAGAAGCAGCCAAAAAGCTTGGTAAATCTGAACGAACGGTTAGACGTTTAATTAAGTCTTGGGAAGAAAAAGGTCTGGCTGCTTTATCGGAAGCTCCCAGAGCAGACAAAGGACAGCCACGGAAAAGCGAATACTGGTATAACTTGACTCTCAAAACTTACAAGAGTGGTAACAAAGGAAGCGATCGCATGACTCGCACTCAGGTCGCCGAGAAGATTGAGACTCAAGCTTACGAATTCGCCAAAAAGGAATTAGAAGCAGAAATATCAAGGTTAGAAAGTCAGGGATTTCGGGGAGAAGACTTAGATCGGCAGTTAAAGAAGCTGATAAAAATAAAGGAAAAAGCAGAAGGATTTAAGTATTGGTCAAAGTATGGAAAACCTCCCAGCACTAGAACAGTAGAAAGATGGCTCAAACCAGTTGAGGAGAAAAGGCATAAATCTCGCATTAGCCGTAGCCCAGGATGGCACGGTTCCGAACATATAATTAAAACCCGTGATGGTCAAGAAATATCTATTAAGTACAGCAATCAGGTTTGGCAAATTGACCATACCAAAGCTGACATCTTATTAGTGGATGAGGATGGTGAGGAAATAGGCCGTCCTCAATTAACGACGGTTATAGATTGTTACTCTCGCTGCATTGTTGGATTGCGTCTAGGCTTGGCTGCACCTAGTTCTCAAGTTGTAGCTTTGGCGCTGCGTAATGCAATTATGCCGAAACGGTACGCTTCGGAGTATGAACTCAGATGTAAGTGGAGTGCTTACGGTGTACCTAAATATGTTTATACCGATGGCGGTAAAGATTTTCGCTCAAAACATTTAGTGGAATGGATTGCTAACGAATTAGATTTTGAACCAATTCTGCGAAGTCAACCTTCAGATGGCGGCATTGTAGAACGACCCTTTAGAACCATGAGTGGGCTGCTTTCTGAAATGCCCGGTTACACGGGATCAAGTGTTAAAGACCGTCCAGAGGGAGCTGAAGATAAAGCTTGTATAAGTCTTCCTGAACTAGAAAAACTAATTATTGGTTACATTGTCGATAGCTATAACCAAAAGCCTGATGCCCGAAGTCAAGCCAACCCTCTAACTCCAAAGCAAAGTCGGATTGAGCGTTGGGAAAAAGGACTGCAAATGACTCCTACTTTGCTGAACGATAGAGAACTTGATATTTGCTTAATGAAGGCAGCAGAAAGGGTGGTGTATGACAATGGCTATCTGAATTTTTCTGGTCTTCGTTACAGGGGAGAGAATTTGGGGGCTTACGCAGGCGAAAAGGTTGTCTTAAGGTTTGACCCCAGAGATATAACTATGATGTTAGTCTATGGTCGCAAAAATAATAAAGAAATATTTTTAGCCCGTGCTTATGCTGTTGGTTTAGAAGCAGAAAGGCTGTCAGTTGAGGAAGTTAAATACGCACGTAAAAAAGCAGAAAATAGTGGCAAAGGTATCAATAACGTTTCAATTTTAGAAGAAGCAATTAGACGCAGAAACTTTTTAAAAAATAAAAAAAGTAAGACTAAAGCTGAACGTCGCAGGGCCGAGCAAGAACGTATGGAGCCTATACCACAAAGATATGAAGAGAAGGAAAATGAACAGATTGATAAATTAGCGTCTAAAACGGAAGTAGATGAGCCAATAGAAAAAGTGGATTTCAAGCTATTGCGTGAAGAACTAGGGTTGTAAACTATGACTGACGAAGAAATACAGTTAGAAATTGAACGTCTAAGACAACCAGATATTTTAAACATCGAACAAGTGAAAAGATTTAGTGCTTGGTTAGATGAAAGGCGAAAATTACGAAAACCTGGTAGGGCAGTAGGAGAGTCAGGTCTGGGTAAAACTACAGCTTCTCTTTTTTATACCTACCAAAACAGAGCGGCTAAAATCCCCAATCAAAACCCAGTTGCGCCCGTATTATATGTAGAGTTAATAGGTAGTTCTTGCAGCCCATCTCTTTTGTTTAAAACTATTATTGAAACTCTAAAATTTAAAGCTAAGGGTGGCACTGAACATCAACTGAGAGAACGGGCATGGTATTTAATTAAACAATGTAAAGTAGAAATGTTAATTATTGATGAAGCCCATCGTCTTCAATTTAAAACACTCACAGATATTACAGACTTATCTGATAAGGTAAAAATTATTCCAATTCTAGTAGGTACAAGTAGCAGATTAGATACCTTAATTAGTAAAAATGAGCAAGTTGGTGGACGTTTTGCAGCATACTTCAGTTTTGAAAAACTGATAGGAGCAAACTTTACAAAAACGGTAAAGATTTGGGAACAGCAAATTCTGAGACTACCTGAGCCATCGAATTTAGCTAATAATCAGGAAATCATAACTCTTTTACAGGGAAAAACAGATGGTCAAATTAGATTATTAGATCAAATTCTTAGAGATGCAGCAGTTAAAGCATTAGAATCTGGCGTTAACAAAATAGATAAATCACTTTTGGAGAGTATTGAAGGAGATTATTCATTAGTAGCAAGCTAAAATATACATCGTCAAAATTATAAACTCAGATGTCAAACGAAATCTATAATTTTGAAGCTTGGATAAACACAGTTGAACCATTACCAGGGGAAAGTATAAGTCACTTTTTAGGTCGCTTTGAAAGGGCTAATTTGCTGACTGGGTATCAAATTGGGAAGGAAGCAGGAGTCGGTGCGATAGTAACAAGATGGAAAAAACTTTACCTCAATCCATTCCCAACTCAACAAGAATTAGAGGCATTAGCAAAGTTTGTTGACGTGGAAGTTGAAAAAATGACGCAAACTTTGCCCTTAAAGGGTATTACGATGAAGCCCCGACCAATTAAATTATGTGCTGCTTGCTACGCAGAACAACCTTGTCATCGAATTGAGTGGCAGTATAAGGAAAAAATGAAGTGTGATCGCCACCAGTTGAGTTTATTAACAAAATGTACTAACTGTGGAACACCATTTCCAATCCCTGCCGATTGGGAGGTAGGGCAATGCCCTCATTGTTCCCTGCCTTTTGCAAAAATGGCAAAGCGTCAGAAGCGTTGTTGAAGTTGGCTACTGTAGTGTTTTAAAAACGATACTTTATCTTGGAAATGCTTACGCGACAGCCTCGCTGTGAATTGGGTTCCTGGGCTAATTATTTTCTATTGTGTCACCCAAAAGTTGAGCGATCGCCCTATCGGTATTTTCCTGTATTAATAATGGCGATCGCTCAAACAATGTTTAGCATCGAACCAAACAAACATCATTCATAGGGGAAGCGAATGGCGGTAAAAATTGATTTTAACTTGGGAGTTAAGCCTTGTTCCTGTGCTTCTGTGTAGCCTTGCACGATTTCTGTCCGTAAATTTTCAGGGTTTATGTCCCAAAGAGGATGTATGAGGATTATGGCTTCGCTATTAAAACTATTGATACCTGCTAATAAAGTACCGAAAGCCGTTTGCTCCAAACCCAGCCCTGAGAAGTAGGAATTAGCTGTATTGGATACCAAATCCACCCAGTAATCATAATTTAAATCAATTTGTGCATTGGGATTTAGTGCAAGACGCACCATATCGTAACCAAGCCGCCAGTCTAAAATTGAGTGGTAAGCCATATTACCAAACTCCCGCAAACATCGATGGCAAGATGTAGAACATTCTTCTTGATGTCCAGTAGAAAGTAATGGAACAGCAAAAGTTTGACTTGAAGAATGTTCGTCACCGAGAATAAAATGCAGGAGGTTTTCAAAACGCTCTGGCTCCGCTAAATGTGAGCTATAACCCGCTCCATTTTCTAGGCTATCAGACAAAAATATCCGAGCGGATGGTGGGGCAAAAGGGCTGCTAAGGTCTGTAAAGGGTTGAATACCAACATCAAGCTCAGATTCTGCAACATCTAAGCTGACAGCAGCAGCCCGCCTAATAAGAAAACCAAATGAGTACCAAGCAGCTCTTGCTTCCGGTAGTGCTGGATTTAAATTGAGTCCGGAACCGCTATTGGGGATGCCTGCAATTAATACATCGGTTGTAGAAATGGCAGCCAAAGCTCTAACAATCGGTTGAACAGAGGGATCGGGAACAGGCTCAATAACCCTATCACGTTCTTCTGGTAATAAATCCAATAAAGCTTGGTCAAATGCTTTTTTAGAAATCCAAACGTTCTGGCTAGCTACTTTAAAAAATTCAAAGTCTTGTCCGTTATTATCGTTTATCCGATAAACCGAAGCTTGTGAAATACATCTAATATCAAAGTTTTGACGAGTTTCAAAACTATATTCCTCAGAAGGTGTACCCAAACGTGTCTTGAGTGCCCGTGGAGTAAATTCAAACGCTCCATTATACTCGGCGTTAATTGCCCACCATGTATTAAATCCTGGTGGTTCGCTAATATCAACCGTTCGGTATCCCTTTTCATCTCTGAGAGCCGAGCAATAGGGGCAACCTCCTTCTTCTGACGGATTCTTGACTAAAGCTTGACATTGGCGACAAACACCAACACGAATACCTTGCCCCAAGGGATTTGGTTGGAATACAGTTTTATTCCCCGAAGGGATAGGATCGATAATTCCTACTGCGGTAAGCAGCATATCATCTTTTACAGTTTGGACACCTGGAGCAAATTGACTAATTGCAATATCCAATTCTCTGTCCACAACACCTGCTTTTGGAGGCCATTCCCCTGCTTCTGTTTTGGGATATTTATGGTACAGGTAACGGGTGCGGGTGGGAAATCCAAACATGGGAAGGATGCCACGCGATGCTAAACGCTGACTTAAGGCTAAGTGTTGAAAGTCGGTAGAGTCATCAACAACTGCATCAATATGTTGTAGCAGTTTATTACGGATGTAATCAACCATTTCTACTTCATTTATTGAAGTACGGCGTAAAATTACTTCACATATTTCTTCAATTTCCGATGGGTGATGTTGTATCCAGTCTTCAATGATTGGTCTATTTTGTAACCATTCCAAAATCTTACCAAATTCACCGTGAACATTATCTCCCGTGTATTCAAGAACAACATTTTGAAATGCTCTATGGAGAATTTCTTTGTTTATAACTCGCTTGGCAATTTCTTCACGCCTAACGTCAACGTAAGGTTTTGGTGGAGGTTCGGCAGTAATAAGTCGGGGACGTTCAAAATAGTAATCATCATGACTACGCCCACGGCATAATGTTAAAGCAACAGACATACCTAAACCGCGACGACGACCAGCCCTTCCCACGCGTTGCTGATAGTTAAAACGGATTGGAGGCATATTTGCCATACCGATAGCTTGAAGTGAACCAATGTCAACTCCTGCCTCCATAGTGGTTGTGACACTTAAGAGGTTAATTCTAGAAGGATCGGGTTGTTCGGATGGTTTAAAAACATCTTGGAAAAGGCGTTGTCGCACACGTCGAACACTAGGATCAGTTTGACCTGTGAGTTCTTCAGAATTAAGCGAAAATATTGGTTCGTTAGAACGTGCTAAATATTCATAATAATCGCAATCTTCCAAATCATCACTTAAGTTGTAAGTACCTGGAATGTTCGCTAAAGGACTGTTACAACTGGTACAGATTCCTCCCGAAGCATGTAGGTGAATTCGTCCGCATTGCCCGCAGGCGTAAATATCTATTTGGTTATTTTCGTTAGGACGTGGACTAAGAACCTGCAAAGATTGGGGAACAACTCGCCATTGGTCTAAAACTGAATTAATGATGTTTAAAGTTGCTTGCTCTAATTGTTCTCGATTGTAGCTCCTGATTTCAGCCACGCGGTTAAGGTACTCATTAATGTAACCAGGAGGGTTATATTGTCCGGGATAACCTGAGCCGTTCCAACGTCTTCTTTGTGCCAAAAGCCGGATGACAGAAGCAGCAACTTGCTCTTCTAAGTTAGAAGGTGGAGAATCGTCAATCCACAAAAAACCAAGCTTGAGAGACTCGAAATCACGAGCGCCACTAGCAAATAAAACAGCTTTTACAACCGACTCTAATAAAGCGGTTTCAATTTGTCTCATTGCATCTCGTTGTGTGGGCTGTAAATCTAGGTAACATCTTGGCGTTGAATTCCAATCAACTAAATCAGTCCACGAACGCTCATCATTATTAGAAAATTTATATTTTGCTAAGGAAGGACTTGAACCACCAGGGTTTAAACCAATTGAAAGTAACCCTTCTCTAACAGCGTCTAATAACAAATTAAATCGAAGGGAAATAAAGCCTCCAGCACTTGTCGGAGGTGTTAATGCTAGAGGTGGATTTCCTACGCCACCAGTAGATGCATAGCTAATCACGACACCTACTATTTCAGTAGGCAATAAATTACACAACTGTGAATAACGAGCCATGTTAGCATTAGCTGCATCTTGTCTAATCTGCCTTTGCAAATTAAATAACTCCGAAGCTAACCTATATTGAGTCTGAGCCTGCAAATACTGTGCTTCTGATTCTTGTGCTTGACGCAGAAGCCTTTCGTAAGCAATTTGGCGAACGGTATCCAGATAGTGATCGCGTTTGATACCTGTAGATAGTTTGGCAGCATCTTGACGGCTATCTGAAAATAAAACCAGCTTACGACCTATTTCGGCTGACATTTGCCGCATTAAAGCATCAGATAATACTTGTACTACTCGTTGAAAACCAGAGCCAAGGTCACGAATCGAAGAACTGACTCGCCAACCACGCCAGTCAGCTTCACAATGAGGACATTTTGATGGAAAAGCGTTTGCTTCGTTTATTGGTGCTATGAAAACATAGCCAGGAGTAGAACCACTTGAACCAGCATTTGAAGAAGCAGGTAATGTTAAACGTCCTAACAGATGATCGATTAATGCAGGTCTCCATTCATAACCCTTCTCATTATCTTCCTGCCACTGCCATCGTGGAATACGAGTCTGGGTTTGTTTTATTAATGGTCTTCCGTTTGCAGGCCAAAATACCAAAAATTCTCCGAAGGTGCGGCTTAACGATGCTGCTTTATCTGGAACGTTTTCAAGATAAGGGTAATCTGGAGATAAATACCAAGCATTTGGGGAGTCAGGGTCTTCACGTTTAAACCCGCCAAGAAATACTTCGCCACATGATTGGCAGTAAAGAAGCTCAATAACTCTCGAATTACAGCGATCGCATCTTGGTCTAGGGTCTAAGAATAGTTTACCAACAGGCGGTGTTTGTTCTCCTGGTGGAGTTACCCCCGTTCGCCCAGAGCAATTAGGATTTACACAAGCCCAAATCCTACCTGCGTTATGGAAAAAGTAGTGCGAACGTAGGGGAAGAAGGGCTTCATTGTCAGAGTTTCTTGCTAAAACAATAGTTCGAGCTAATCCGCGAGCCGCAGCTTCTCCCCTTGACGATAGATCGCCAAAAACCGCTTCTGCCAATTCTTTGACTGTCAATGGATATTGGCTGGCTGAGGTTTGTACAGCCCCAAACGCTTGGATGTGATTTAATCCCTCAGTTAAAACTTGCCTTGGTGGAGCATCTACGTTAGGAAGATGAAGCGTATTCGCTAACGTTGTTGCTGCTTCCTCAATAACCGCATCCTCATCATTATTTTGGCTTTGGTTAAGGATGTTGTCGATTTGTGCAAATGTCTCTTTGTAAGGTTCTAGTGGGTTTGGCTGATGTTCTGAGGTCGGGAAATTTTGTCGTTCCCCAGGAAGAATCGAAAATGTATTGCGATCGCGTCCAAAAAATTGTTCGAGATAATCAAGACTTTCTTCATCGTTGCTAATAGAGGCACTAGTGGCAATAATTCGTAATTGTGGCGAATCCGGCTCCAAGCCAATCCGATTGAGTAAAGCCCTCAAAAGATAGCCAACCTCGGTTCCGGGTGTTCCTCGGTATGTGTGAAGTTCATCTATGACAAGGTGGAAAATATGATGCTGCCGATCTTGCTCCAACCACTGCTTGGTTTGTTCAAATATGTCATTTTCAACACTACGCATCAGCATGATATTTAACATGCTGTAGTTGGTAATTAAAATATCGGGAGCTTTATCCTGCATATCCCAACGAGACCACATTTCAGAACCATCAGGATTTTGAAAATAGTAAATGAGTTCCTCATCAGAAACTTGATCTGACCACTCATTATCCATTTCTAAAAGCTGTTTTTTAAGCTTTCCCTGCTTTTGAGAATTAACATTCCCATCTTTCATGCGTAATCCCGCTACAGGTGTCGCTCCGTTATATCGCCCAAACCAAAACCGATTTCCATTCATATTGTCTTCCCGCCACTGTTGAACATGCGGGTTATCGCAAGCTCTACGAATGCGAGTTAATTGGTCTTCAATAAGTGCGTTGAGTGGGTAAAGTAATAAAGCGCGGACAGCAGATGGTCTTTCTGGAGATTCATGCTGTCGTTGAGAAACCCATCGTTGTCTTGGTTGCCTCCACCATTTTTGTGAAGTACCATTTGAGGAACCCCATGCGGGTAATCCTGGGGTTAAATGCCCAAGTGCTTCTTCGGCTAGATAAGCAAAAATGGGAATTAAGTAACATTCGGTTTTTCCCGAACCCGTACCTGATGTAATGACTACTGCTCGTCCTTGCCGAGATAGTTCCCAAGCCTGAAACTGATGCTGATAAATTTGGCGCTGGGGAGAAAATAAACCCCCATTAATAAAGTTGGCAACGGCTAAATTAATCCCAAAATGTTGACAGGCTTCGGCAATAGTAAAACCTGAAGGTAAATAAGGCGCAATCGGTTCCAGTAGAGGTTCTCGCCATAGTTGACCATCTTGGTCAAGCATTGCTCTGCGTTCACTCATCAGGGCTTCATATCTAACCCGGAATGGGCTTTCTAGGTAACGCAGATAGGTTTGTCTAATTGAATCAAAAATTTTAAACGGATCGTTCATATACGTTTCCTGGCAGGGCGTTTAGTTAATTTAATTAACCCACCGGAGTCCTGGATGATTTTGTCCAATAGCAACCAGAAGCAAACCAGCTAAATCTGGTGAAATCTCGTTATAAACAATTTGCCCCTGAGCAATCTGGCTTGGTCTACCCGCACAAAAATAAGCAACACGAGCATACATTTCAGGTAGTGGACTTGATACATCGGTGGTTAATGTACGTTGAGTTTTATTGTATACCGCAAGTTGAAGATAACGTAACGCGGCTGCCGCATAAAGTGCCTCATGCTTTGGCATCCGCACTAATCTACCTTGCTGATTGTGGACAAAATAATGACGAGTATTATCAATACCTTTGCCAAAATAAGAGCCAACAAAAATTTGGGCAAAAATGGCAAAATGACCCATACATAAGCGTTTAGCTTATAAGGTAGCTTGGAATATCAAACCCTTGATACTACGGACAATACGTTAAAAAACCTTGTGGGAAACCTTGAAGGAATTTTTAGGACTTATTGTTTTTGCCAAGCCTCAGAGAAAAGGGAGTTCAGATATCAACTCACCCTCGTAAATTGGCAAAGGTATTGATTATAGTAGCTATATTCACATACTGTATGCTGTAATACACCATCAACCCATTTTCGAGATTGCCAATCGAATGACTGAGCCGACCATCCAGCTAGCGGAGTTGCTTCATCTGCAATTTCTAGTTGCTTGAGAATAGGGTTCAAGTCTTGGCTTAGACATTTTGCTTGTTGAGGAACAAAAGGAATACCAATAATCGCAGCTATCTGGCGAATACCCGCTTCTGTACCCTTAACACGTATTTCAGCTATTTTTTGAGATGTCGTATCGCTAATTATTTGACAATTTAAGGTTGCTGCAACATCGCACATCTGTGAAAGCAATTTCGGTGTTCGCCCTCCACATAGTACGGCGGTATCAGGACTATTAAGCAATCCTGCGAGTATTGGTGGACGAACCTTCCATCTTTGGGAACCATTAATGAAAAAATCTATATGACTAGCCTCGGACAATTGAAACCGGAGATTTCTACATAGATCGCTGATATCGACATCAAGATGTTCAAAAGAAGCAAGCTCTGTGACTGCTCTACGAAAAGTTATCCATGACCCCTCTTGCTGATGAGTTAGCCAGTAAAGCAATGTATCCCAACTCATCTATATCTCCTTTTTTGTTGTCGCTTAATTTCGCGTGCAGCTTGCATATAACCCTTCCAAGCTACTTGTAAATTAGAAGCTTTTTCTTCGTCGTAAATCGATGCTAGTTTGGGACGACGAATAGCCGCGTTGTAAACCAGTGATGTCCAACGTTCTATTTCCGATGGGATTTGAGTCTTTGCTATGGAGAATTTTAGTGTTTTAGGACTGGGTGGACTCTTTGCTAAACAGACAACTCTTGCTCCTGTCCCTGACCCGAATTCTATAGCCCATACTGCCTGAAAAGAAGATTTGACTATTATTCCCTGTTGGGACTCATAGATTGCTGCTTGCGTTACTTCACCAGGATTTGCGCCTATGATTGTCCAATTACCTGGGGGGAGAGCTATATGAGAACCTGTGACACTGGTGCGGTAAAAATTTTGTCTTTCTCTATCAAAATTAATTTCAGGTTCAACAATCTCAATCTTTTTGGATACCGAACCGACTTCTATCCAATGAACTCCTGGATGCATCAAATGGGATAAGTCAACTAAAGTTCCATCTTCCGCAATAGTTATGGGTATACCATCAATTTTGGGTTGTTGACCTTCTTGTAAACCTGTAATCATTAAGCGAGGGGGCGCACCTAAAAGCCATGCCGACTTTTTGCCCAAACGTAGTCCTCCCGATAGCACTATATCTACGGCTGACTCTACGTAAAGTGATTCCAGTCCAGAAGGTATATTTGCTATATACTTTTCAGCCTTTACGTCACGAAATAAACACCAACCATCAGGGAGTCGTTTATCATGTATGGGATTAGAGCTACGAGATGAAATTTCCTCAAAATATTCTCTTGCATTTTTGGCTACATCCTCATGTACGAGAACGTTACAAGCGATACCAGAGGGTAAGCTATGGCGAGAAACAAACCCTGTATAATCCGAACTGGGAGCAAGTGCGATCGCAGAACACCCACCCCTTTGTAAAACAAATTGAATATTGTTAGATTTGGTACTCCAAGAGAAACCTTCATGTAAATCTCGTCCGTTTTTTTCTCCAAGCGAAATCGGGTTGTACCACCCCTCTCCGCTCGACTCTAAATATAATTCTTCACAATCAAAAAAGGAAGGAAACGAATCTGGACATCTCGGAAGAAAAGAAAGTTGCGGTTGTCGTCGCACAATATCGAGAAGAATCTCTACAGATGCACTTCTTCTACCGTATGAGTCATTTATGGCACCGTCCCACAGTTCTAGCTCGTTGTTAACCTGTGCAATTACAGCTTTGAGTCGCTTATCTGCAAGGGCTTTTTTTCCGGTAAGTGTGAAATAGTAATTTCCCCATCTTAAAACATCTGCTTCTAACTTGTTGATTGGAGCTATTTGTCCAGGAGTATAACCAGCCCATGCAAAAAAATTTGGTAGCTTTTCAATATCAACTTGACGAAGAGGTACGTGGGTTAAAGGAAAGCTTATATATTTTTTTACTGTATTTGCTTCTGGCATTGCCAAAAGCAACGATTTTTTCTGATGAAGCCATTTATTTAGTAATTTCCAAAGCTTTTCAAACTCATCTGTATCAAAACCTTCAGGAAAATTTCTAACTATTTTACATCCAATAAGTTCCGCAAGTCTAGGGTAATAAGCTCTGGTGCTAACTTCTTCATCCGAATGCATTCGATAAGCAGCTAAAACACACAAAGCTAAAAAAGCAATATATTTTGGAAATCCGTTTTCATCGTCTCCATGCAAGACACGAAATCCTGCTGAGTGTGAAAGTACCCTGTGGCGATATGCTGATGAAACTACATCAACAAAATCTTGCTCTGCGTCTTCAGGTGACAATGGAGTTCCTTGAACCTTCACAAAAGCAGCAGCCAAACTTCTTGGAGATATTGTTAAGTAAATTTCTTGTTCATTGGAATTGTTAGATAAAAAGTACTCTGCGATCGCACGATTCCAAAGAGTATATTTTTGTGATACAGAGAGCGCATTTAAGTGGCTCATGGAATAACGGTAGTACCCTTACAGTAAAAATTTAAGTGCTTATTTTTACATTTTATTTTGGATAGATACAGTAGTGGTTAAGTTTACACAAAAAACACGATAATTTTACATAATCTATTAAAGCTCAAAAAGAAATTCTGCTATGGCTTTAGTTACAAGTGGACAAACAGCATTAGCTAATTGCTGCTGCTTGTGTACTAATCCACCGTTAATGCTATCGATACTTCCAGCAAAACGGAACCAATCTGGAATTGATTGTAGTCGGGATGCTTCCCTCAAAGATAGACCTCGATGTTGTTGTGGGTGAATTAACATACTCTTGCGATAGTGTCCAATAGTAATAGATGGTTCATCCCAACCAAGCCTTCGGTAGATGTTACTATGAGTTCTTTGAACATCACTGTAATTAGTTAGTTTGTCTTCAATATCCTGCCAATTTCCTCCAGGTGGTATCTGTTGATAACGTTCAATTACATATTCAGAATGACGGGAAGTAATATGGTCTGTAATTAAACCAACAGATGCTCCTTCTCTCATAGCTTCTAAAAAAGGATTTGTAACAAGTTTTTGATTCCTTACTTCTTCATAAGCCATATTGTGTTCAAGACATCCGTTACCAATAGTAGGTAAATCTTGTATTGCATCTCGTACTGTTACATAAGGCTTGTCTTGACCCAGACCATGCGTAGGTAAAGGGAATGGCCCCCACTCACCGAAATCATCTTTTCTATAGCCCAAATCTTTATGTATGCCAAAAAAGAAAAAGCGGTTACGATGTTGTGGTACTCCATACCAAGCTGCATCTATAAGTTTTGGGAAAACAATATATCCAGCTTTGTGCATACGTTTAATGACCCAATCTACAACATTGATTTGAGTAGAACTTTGACCTGCTTTTGGTGTCCACAAGATACCCTGGACGTTTTCCATTAAAAAACAGCGAGGTTTTAATTTCTCAACATATTTGAAAAAAGTATCTACAAGTTGGTTATTAGGGTTTTTGCTATTCCCTGAATTCCGATTGGCGCTAGAAAAACCCTGACATGGTGGCCCACCAATTAATATATGGACATCGCCTAATTCCCTGCAACGACTTTCTGTAAATTTTTGTGCTTCCTTTGTACGTAGGTCAAGAGGTTCTATTTGTTCTGGAACACAATCAACTCCAGATATCTGAGAGAGTTGACGAAAAGCCGCATGGTTATATTTAAGAGTCTCTACATAAACAGGATTAACCTCACCGCAAAAACTTATCTTATAGTGTTTATTTGGTTTGGTTGCCATTAAAAAACCAAGCCCCATTGCCCCTGCCCCCGCAAATAGTTCGACAACATTCAATCCATGCGATAAATCACCTAAAGTTTTTTGTAGGCTTGCTTGTCTCGAAAGACTTTGTTCCTTAGTAGAAGTAAGATTTATATCTTGTTTGCAGGCTAAAGTTATATTAGAACGAATGACTAATCCGGCATATTTCTCTTTTGTATTTTGTGAATATGAGCTTGATTTAGTGTCCAAAGCAGCTATTTTGCTCCGCTCTTTTTTTCTAAGGATTGTTCTGATCCATCGCACCCAACCTACTGTTTGTACTAAGTCTTTTAGCCCTAATTCCGAGGCTGAAGACAGAGCAAAAATTGTATTTGAACCAAATCCTGATATACCACCTCTATAAGCCACAATTAGACGAGCAAAACTATTATCTGGTAAAAGTACGTTGGGTAATTCAGCTACGCTGTAATTTACGACTTGTCCCGTTGAATATTCTATAATCGGCTCTTCTTGCCACTGGATATCTGAATTTAATAATGATGCTGCAACAATTTCTTTTGAACTATTGTAGTGAGGATAATCACCGCCTAAGCGCACTTTAGTAGAAGGGCGAATTTGTAGCGTAAAGCGAAAATTCCGCGATTGAATCCCTTGAATAAAGCGCTTCTTACATCCATATAAAGCACTCGCAACAACCATAGCTTCACTTCGTCGTGGCTTTAGACTATCAAGTAAATCTAATGCCACATCCACTTTCTGGTTTTGTTGCGATCCACTAGATAATTTTGCTGGGCAAAACTGCTCTGCGATTATTGTTGGTTCATTTTCATCAATATAGTGTACACGCACTTGCACAGAATGAGGCAAATTGTTCGATATACCAACTACAGGACGTAATACAGAAGTATTACTATTGTCCTCAATAAGTAAAATATGGGACACAAAAAAGTCTCTAGAAAAATTGGAGCTAAATTGCACGATTTTAGTATTATTAATCACACCCTCAAATATTTATAAATCTTTTAGCCATTTGACATAGTAATTTTCGGGGTTGCCTGTAAAAATATCACAGCTTTTGAATTAAATTTTACATTTAATTTAATAGTATATTAGCTAGAATGCTAACTGTTCATACTATATATTAAGTATAAAAAAGTTTAACCTGCAATATTAAGGTAGTTACAGCCTCATTACTGTTGAGGCAGAGTTTGCTTCTTCTGGGAATCCGCACAACAAGATTGCTAATGAGACGATCTTTCTTGTTCCTCCGCCATCTCACAGCTTACTTCATAGACATCTTTGTATGAGTTTGTATGGGATTGCTCTGGCTTATCAACTCAAAAAGGATTTGCCGACAGTTGAACATATTCTCATTATTTATGAACATTTTACTCATGAATTGTGAGTAAAAGTGTTACTCAGATCAAGTAAGGTGATAGACATCATTCGCTCAAGGGCTGAATATAGAATCGATGCGCTCAGTGAAAAGCCCTTGGAGCCAATGGAATACTGTAAAAGATGGGTTGATATGTCTCCCGATGACCGGGGCTACAGAAAAGCCTGCATAGCCGCTCTCGCCGAAGCAACTGGGCTGAGTCCAAGGACTATAGGTAATTGGGGTTCCAACTTCGAGAAGCGCCCCAATTATGTAGCGCATATTTTACGAATGGCGGATAAACTCAACCAAATCAAAAAAATAGTCTTACCTCCTGACTTTCCTCAAGAATAATTTACTCGTGATTCGTGACTAAAATACTTGTACTATAGGCAGATATTTCCTAAGTTGAGGTCAGCAAGCATAGGTTTTGCGTGCAGTAGCTTGATACCTCCACAAATCTCTGTTGCTGTAACCCTTAGTAACTCACGAACGCTCAAGATGCAAACTGGGAGGCAATCCCACCAACATAAACATCAAATTGATACCCTCTGTCAGTTGCCCTTGGAACCGATGGAGTATTGTCGTCGTTGGGTTATTCACGAACCAGGACGTAATTATCGCAAAGCTTGCATTAATGCGATCGCGGAGGTTACAGGTACTAGCCCAAAAACTGTTAAAGATTGGGGGACAGAGTTTCACCGACGACCAAAATACGTTACCCGAATTTTGCGGCAAGCCGACCTGATTAATCAATTCAAACAGCTAGTTGTTAAGGGAATTATTACTTTGCCCTCTGACTTCCCTCAAGAATAAGTGAGTATGTAAATGCCTGCGCCTGCTCTTTTATTGGCTAGAAGTAGCCTTTCTGAAAGCAAGTTAAAGTGTCAGAGGCGATCGCTACTCACTACCAATTGTGCCAAAAACCCCTTGCTCTGATTACAAGGGTAATCTTAGGCTGAGATACAGAAGTACTAATTGAACAGGCAACAGGTTTAATGAATTCAATCAGCACCGTTGAAATCAGCAAAAATCCTTGCAAAATCGAGGTAATGGATAATTCTATTCTCATTCGTGATTTGCAAATCCCCCTACGTGAAGCTGTAGATTACCTACAACTTCTTCCAGAATCAGAAAAAGAAAAAGCTTGCCTAAATGCTTTTGAAGCAGGATTCTTTTGCCTTCAAAGAGTTCAAACCCTTACTGATACAGAATTTGTGAAGCGACAGTTTGAGTCTTTGCTTGTTGATATTTCTAAAGCTGTTGGAGTTATACCTGAAACCCTTGAGCAAAGATTAATCAGTCAACTTAGTACAGATGATGGCCAAGTATTTGCTCTAATACAAAACCAAATTAATTTAACCAAAGCAGTTCTCACGGAACAACTAGAAGGAGTGAGAATATTGTTTCAACAGGAGATTGACACCTCGAGAGAGACTTCAACTCTTGGCAGCGTGATGAAGAAGTTGCAGGACTTGTTAAATCCTCAGTATTCTGGCTCGGTACAAGGCGTATTTATAGAGGCGTTAAATAATGTCACAACAGAAAATGGAACTTTAGCTAAAGCCGTTAAGACTGTGGTTGAGGAAGCAGTTAAACCACTAGCTAGCGAAGTAGATCAATTAGCTAAACAAATTCGGGAAAAAGAGGTGATAGAGTCTGTTCTGGAGCAAACTATTGCTAAAGGAGCAACTTACGAAGAAGCTGTGGTTGTAGAATTACAAAATTGGTCAAAGCTTTATGGCGCAGAGGTTTCTCATGTTGGTAATGATAAAGAACCTGGAGATATTCTCATCAAGCTGAGTGCAAACTCAATAGCACTAACAGAAATGTCAATAGTTATTGAAGCGAGAAACCGAGAATCTAAACGATGGGGTCGAGGAAAAATTTCTAAGCAATTAAGCACAGCTATGGAAAAGCGCGGAGCAAATACTGCTATATTTCTGAGTCGCACTCGTGATGGTTTAGCTCACGAAATTGGTGAATGGGGGCAAGGGATATGTGAACAGGGTTTATGGGTAGCTACTACACATGAACTCTTAAATGTCGCTATCCAATTTTTGATTATTCGCCAACAGTTGGCATCTCAGCAGCTCGTTAACTCTCAACTGGATTATACAGTTATAGAAGCCCAGCTTCAGCGAATTCAGTCATCTTTAGATTATGTCACCAAGATTAATACTCATCTAACTTATGTACAAGAAAATGCGGAAGGAATTCGAGCAAAAGCCAAAGCCATGAGAATTGAGATTCGGAATAGTATTTCCGAAATTTATGAAGCAGTTCGTCTGAGTCAGATTGCAAGTTAGTAGTAAATAATATGAGTGTTATCACTATTCAATGTCGCCTGGTTGCTGATAAAGCAAGTCTTCGCCACTTGTGGAAACTGATGGCTGAGAAAAACACGCCGCTTATTAATGAATTATTAGAACAGCTAGGACAACATCCTGATTTCGAGACTTGGTTACAAAATGGTGAAGTGCCTAAAGACACTATCAAGACAATATGCGACTCTCTCGAAACACAAGAGCGCTTTGCTGACCAGCCAGGTCGTTTCTACACATCAGCAGTTACTCTAGTCCAAGAAATTTATAAGTCTTGGTTTGCCTTACAACAGCGACGACAGCGCCAAATAGAAGGAAAAGAGCGTTGGTTAAATATGTTGAAAAGCGATATAGAATTACAGCAAGAAAATCAGTGTAATTTAGATGTAATTCGCGCCAAAGCTACTGAAATTTTAGATTCATTTTTAGCCAAGTTCACTCAGGATCAAAATAAGCAATCCAAAACAAAAAACGCAAATAAGACTAAAAAAAATAAAAAATCCTCTTCAAATACCGCACTTTTCGGTGGGTTATTTGATACTTATGATAAAACGGAAGACTGCCTATCCAAGTCTGCGCTTGCTTACCTGCTCAAAAACAATTGTCAGGTCAGTAAAGTTGATGAAGACCCTGATCAATATGCTAAAAATAAACGTAAAAAAGAAATTGAAATCGAACGTTTAAGAAATCAAATCAAAAATCAGAAGCCCAAAGGTAGAAATATTACAGCAGAAGAATGGTTAGGAACTTTAGAAAAGGCGACCCAAGAAGTTCCTTTAAATGAAGATGAGGCTAAGTCTTGGCAAGCTAGCATCTTACAAAGAGATAGCTATATGCCATATCCTATTGATTATGAAACAACTACAGATTTGGATTGGTTTACAAATTATGTTGATGATAATACAAAGAGAGGAAGAATACGATTTTGGCAAGTATATTTTTTGAGTTGGGCTTTAAAATCAGGCATATCCAGCTTCATGAAGTATGTCTATTTCAATTTGGATTGGTTTACAAACCCTGTTTATAGTAAGGCAAAGAGAGCAAAAATGCGATTTTGGCAAGTATATTTTTTGAGTTGGGCTTTAAAATCAGGCACATCCAGCTTCATGAAGTATGTTTATTTCAATTTGCATTGGTTTACAAACCCTGTTTATAGTAAGGCAAAGAGAGCAAAAATACGATTTTGGGAAGTATATTTCTTGAGTTGGGCTTTAAAATCAGGCACATCCAGCTTCATAAAGTATGCTTATTTAAAAATAAGATCCTCTCCCCATAGAGATGTAAATTGGTTTAACCTAAAAAATAAAAAAGGTTGTATCTTTGTAAAGTTTAATGGATTGAAGAAAAAAATCAAGAATCCTGAATTTTATGTTTGTTGTGATTCTCGCCAGCTTCATTATTTTCAACGTTTCTGTCAAGACTGGCAAATTTGGCATGATGACGATGAAACATATTCTTCTGCATTGTTTATTCTCCGTTCTGCACGTCTGCTTTGGCAGGAAAGAAAAGGTAAAGGTAAGCCGTGGACGGTTCACCGCTTAATTCTTCAATGTTCTATAGAAACACGTTTGTGGACACAAGAGGAAACAGAACTAGTTTGCTCTGAGAAAATCAATCAGGCTGAAAAAACTATCAGCAAAATGGAACAAGAAAGTAGTTTAAAGAAGAACCAGGTAACTCGTCTAAAAAAAGAGTTAACTACGAGGCGTAAACTTAACAACCCCTTCCCTGGCCGTCCCAGTAAACCTCTGTATCAAGGAAAATCTAATATTCTGGTTGGTGTAGGCTTAGGTCTAGATAAACCAGCAACAGTTGCTGTGGTAGATGCTGCCAACAATAAAGTTTTGACTTATCGCAGCGTTAAACAACTACTCGGTGACAACTATAATCTTTTCAACCGCCAAAGACAGCAACAGCAACGCCTTTCACACGAACGCCACAAAGCTCAGAAGCAAAACGCGCCAAATTCATCTGGTGAATCAGAGTTAGGACAATATGTTGATAGATTACTGGCAGATGCGATTGTTGCGATCGCAAAAACTTACTCTGCTGGCAGCATTGTTCTACCCAAACTCCGCGATATGCGAGAAATCATTCAAAGCGAAGTTCAAGCCAGAGCAGAGAAAAAAATTCCAGGTTACAAGGAAGGTCAACAAAACTATGCCAAAGATTATCTTGTCAGCGTCCACCACTGGAGCTATGGTCGATTAATCGAGAGTATTCAAATCCAAGCTGCAAAAATTGGAATATCTATTGAAATGGGGCCACAGCCAATTAGAGACACTAAACACGAACAAGCCAGAGATTTAGCTTTGTTTGCTTATCAACAGCGCTAACTTGAGGTGCTTTAGTTGAAATACTGAACCTTGAAAATATAATATAGAAATAATAGCGCCGCAGTTCATGCTTTTCGGAGCCAATGTACTGTGAAAAATCTGGGTTAGTTTGACGGTTGTCAGACCGTTTTGCTTTCTGGCCCTGGTAGCTGCCCGCTTCTGATGCTGCTGTCGCAAGACAGGATAGGTGCGCTCCCTGCAATAAGAAGTAAGGCTTATTAAGCTCTAACCGTTCTAGCAACGGTGCGGATTACCGCAGCGGTGGCTACTGAATCATCCCCTTCGTCGGGGGAACCCTCCAAATATTTTTTTGGCATGTCGAAGCGGGGGCAAAATCCCTGAAGTCCCGCCAAAACTTTAAAACCCTTATCCAGTCTTGACTTAATAAACTAGCATGTGAATGCATTTAGTTTTTTAATTTTCAGTTCGAGGCTTTTTAAGCAGACCTGCCAATTTATGTGTATGGAAAGCTTTTATAGAAAGGGTTATAGACGGGTAGAGTTTCAACAACCATCCCGGCTAGGGGTGGGTTGAAAGACTGCAACCAGGAATACTTCTTACGTTGGTACTGGGTTTCAACAACCATCCCGGCTAGGGGTGGGTTGAAAGATGAAGCAGTATTTGCAAGCCACAGGATAAGCGGGTTGTTTCAACAACCATCCGGTGTACGAATAAGTTACTAGTATTGTTGAATTTCTATTTAAATTGCAAGCTTTTTGGGAGGGTTGAAAGGCGCACTTCGTTCGGGATTATCCTGAATGTTTGCAGATATATTGGAATTATGGTGAGCTTATAACTGAGCCTCCTACTCCACTCAAAGAAAGTCAGCTATATTTAAGTCCATAGGAAAGCAGTTGACAAATAATTTGTCGCCACGGTCAAATAATTTGTCGCTCTACAAATTATAATCGGGATGACTGGATTCGAACCAGCGGCCCCTTCGTCCCGAACGAAGTGCGCTACCAAGCTGCGCCACATCCCGCCAAAAAAACGGCATTGTAAATTTACAATATCACAACTTTTGCTAAATGACAGAATTACATCTATATATATAATCAGTTCACCCAAGGCTTTGCTTGCAGCAATTCTCATTTTGAAAACAAAAGAAGATAAAGTCCTCTTGTTTACATAGAGAACTTCTGTCTAATTATGATTTATTTGAAAGATAATCATAATAATTAACTGAAGAGAAACAATTTTAAAAATCTGCCCATGAAAAAATAGATTTCAACTTATAAATATAGCTGAAATTCCGACCTACTTTGTAAATTCTCTTAATTAATAATCTTTACCTCCTCTCAAAAATTTGACATTTTTAACTAGAATTTACTTTTGTGAGAGGGACATATTCGGTAAGAATAAATAAGAAAAACTCCGACCAATTTTTAAAGCAAATAAATTTTAATAAGGTACGAATATCATTAAAGAAACTAGTCCGAGTTGCTAATAAGTCACGAACTTTTTGATAGGTATAATTGACTAAATCTAAAACAGTATGAAATAAAAAAGCTAGTAAATTTAAAGACAATAATAAC
>NZ_WBKM01000363.1 GCF_015714725.1 Nostoc sp. WHI | reverse complement strand
CTTTTTAAGGGGAGCCAGCGCGGTCTTGGGGGTTTCCCCCATGAGCGACTGGCGTGGATTAAGGGGGATCATTAAGGACTGTGCACCTTAACCGAACTGTATTGGGGCTACACCTACGATATATTTGGCATCTTTATAAACGAATCTTACCTTTCAACCAGTAAATGCTTGTGTCCACCATAAATTGATTACCAAACGAGTAGAACCCTTGACTTTAACAAATTCTAGGTTGACACTTTATAGACTGGCTCAAGATTCACTAATTTATGCGGAATTAATACCAGCAACACTGAAATTGATAGCAGCAATACAAATAAATTATGAGCAAAATTATGAACACAACCAAGAGATATTTTTTACCCCTTATTTTTGCGACAATTGTTGTCAGCCTCAGCAGTTGTAGTTCTAACCCCACCGCTAATAATATTGACACCGGAACACCATCCCCTACCACTACACCTACAAACAGCGCATCGTCTCCGACTCCCAGCCAAATTCCTCCCGTAGCTCAGTTGAGAGAAAAATCTCCCAATCAAGAATCTCCTAAGGAAAATACGCCTTCCTCATCAACTTCTAAAACTGTCAACGGCAAAACTACCAACGTCACAATTTACACAAGTGATACCCAATGTCAAGAACTAATTCCAGAAAAGGTTTTAGTACCAGCCGAGGAACCCGTAACAAACGTAGTGGGTAAAATTATAGAAAAACGGGATACAAGCGACTTTAGCTTGTCTGGGTATCGCGTCAACATCAAAAATGGGATTGCTACAGTTGATTTGCGAATATCTCCTCAGTCAAAGCGGCAAATAGCTTCTCTTTCTAGTTGTGAACAGTTTGCTTTATTTGGCAGCCTCCGCAAAACCCTAACGAGTAATGCCCAATGGAATATTAAAGAGGTTCGCTTTACGGAGCGAGGCCAGGACATTATTCTTTAAATAATCAAATAATTGGTAATTCAAACAGACAAGTCAGAATTACTATTAAAACATTCAACCAAACCAACTTCCTTAAGGGAGCAACGCGATTTTGTGAGGTCGGATCAAAAATCAGCGATGCCTACGGCGGGCTTCGCCTACGCTCCAATTATAGAGACATTTTTACAGGGTTTTTGAGGTCGTGAGCCATGCGCTCTTTTACCTTTTTTAGAGCGAGCGGAGTGTCTTATTAAAGATAGATTAGCTCCTGCTTCGTCAACAAAGACAAGGTTTTCCGCAGTCGAGGGAATATGGTTTCATTTTCACCCTTGAGTAGATGCACTGATTTATCTTAATTAGTGTACTTCATTAGACTGGTAAACGCTATAATATACTTGACTTTATTTAATTAAGTAGTTCCTTTGGATCTAGCAGAGGATATATTTGTCAAAAGTGAAAAAGTTTTTTCAAGTTGGATAAGCATCCAATCCATTATCTTTACAAATCTTTTTACTGCAACGATGGGCTACGCCACGCCACGGCTAATAGAGCGATCGCTGATGTTGGTTAATCCATCACCAAACTGGAAGTTGCGTAAGAGGTTGTTTGAAAAGTGTTTCGCTGTGACTTTAGGCACTTTAGATCCCCCCTAACCCCCCTTAAAAAGGGGGGAACCGGAATCAAAGTCTCCGAATTTATCGGGAGATTTAGAGGGATCTAAAACTTTTGATACCGACAAGAGGACTTTTCAAACATCCTCTAAGATTAGATAAGGCTTGCTTGTGGTCTTTCGAGTTTGGCATGAGTTGTTTTGGGCAGTTTTAATGCTGTGCAAGGCTAAAACGCATTTCATGATGGCCAAAGAATTTACTCTTCGGTAAGCGTGATGGATATGCTTTTAGTTCTTTGGAAAATCAAGACAGCAGTGATGATAGCTCCAGCGATCGCAGTTAAGATTATGGCAGTTCTCCACAATGGCTTCATGATGCTAGCTCTGTTGTCGCAATATAGGGATTGCCATTTCAAAATTAAGCTCAATTCCAACTGTTGCCGTAATAGTTGAGATAAATCGAGTAGTTTATCTTGTTCTTTGGTGTCAGAAACTTATCCGGTATGGAAAAATTGCTTCCAGAACAGCTGGTCAAAAGCATTTATCAGGAACTACTGCCTAGATTACAAATTGAAAGTGTCAATCCCCGTAATCCCATTCAGGTCAGCTATCTTCCCCAACCCTGGCGGCTGCTTGGCAAAGGAAATTACGCCGCAGTAGTTTATCATCCCGATTACCCTGAGTGTGTAGTTAAAATTTATGCCCCAGGACGACCAGGCTTTGAAGAGGAAGTAGAAGTCTACCGTCGTCTAGGTTCTTATCCGGCGTTTTCTGAGTGTTTGTACGCCAAAGATAACTTTCTAATTTTGAAACGGCTTTATGGAACAACTCTGTACGACTGTATGCACTTAGGTTTACCGATTCCCAAGCAGGTAATAAGAGACATCGATGAAGCTCTTGACTATGCCCGGCGTTGCTCCCTTCACCCTCATGATGTCCACGGGCGTAATGTTATGATGCACCAAGGCAGAGGATTAGTTGTAGACATCTCAGATTTTTTACATCTTGAAGCCTGCTCAAAGTGGAATAACTTGAAGAAGGCTTATTACTGGTTATATCTCCCCGTGTTATGCCCACTTCGACTCCGTGTGCCATACTCTGCCTTAGATATAATCCGCAAATCTTATCGTCTGGCAACCTCTTTCAAAACTTCCTCTTGTCAACTAGTTCTAAGATTAACTCGTTTTAAATGTTGAAAACGTTAGGCTAATTTAGCCTTGCAAACATTAAGTATTTCTATGCTAAAGAGTAAAAAGAAAATGGTATTGAACCCTCTCGCTATTGCTTCGAGTTTAAGCGGATAAATAATATACTTTTTGCGATAGCCAAATTTTATCGATAACTTCTGTAAGTTCTGCGGCTTCTGCGTTAATCAACTAGCCATTGCATTAATAAGTAAGTTGTCGAGGTAAACATAAAACTACCAAATAACATCGTCCATGTTAGTGACTACAGCTAGATTTTAAACACTAAATAGACAAAGCAAAAATAAGTTTCTCGGCTCAAAAACTCCATCTGACTGTGAAAACTGCGATAGCGGGTAGTTGGTGTGGGACACGAATGTGCATCCATCCCTAAACCTCGTGCCATCAATACCGCTCGCTTCATGTGCAATGGATCGCTAACAATCAGAAACTTGGTTAATTGATGAGCATTCGCTACTTCTAAAGCATTTTTGAGGTTCTGGTGAGTTGTGCGAGATTGAGTTTCAGTGAGAATATCAGCAGCTACCAATGTCAGCATTACCGAATTTGCTCTGCAAACTGTACCAGCTAATACACAATCTCCTTTACAGTCAGGTTTTGGTACGCAGCCATCTGCAAACACTACGACATCGCTTAATTTTAACAACTTGACAGATGTCTCTCAAAGTTTCAGTGCAGATTATCACCGCACTAGCTTTAATGCAGATACCCACTTACTATATGCAGACATCGCAATACACAACATTGGCTCTTATAGCGTTGATGCTCCAATGATAGTTGCTGTTACCACATCAGCGACCCGACTGTTGTAGTACGCAATCCTGATGGCTTTACACCCGAAGGTATTCCCTACTATAACTTCTCCAACTTAGTTGCAGGATACTGCGATTCTATAAATCGAACCCGACCTATATCCTGTGACTTTTGCAACTTCTCCTGCTGTGTATCTCTTCGCTAACAGCCAGATTATTTGAAGCTTCTATTATACAGCTTAAATACTGATTAACTCAGTTTTAATCTGCATCTTCTCTGTATCTTCACATAATTAGGTTAATTTTAAATTTTTAAATAAGCCCTCTAAGCTAGTCAGAGACTAGTTTTGAACTTTTCGGAGACATTGAGTAAGAGAAATTACCCTTGACTCATTAAGGAACAAATCAGATTATTGCTACTGTAAGGTGTAAGGAGACTTAATGATAAAGCTTCATTTACGTTCAATGCGTTCGAGTATTTCCTCTGCGCTTAGCTTTGCTATGACTCTGAGTATGGTCGTTAACACGCCACTATATGCTCAAACCCTCAATTCACAATCGACTCCGTTAGATCACCTTAAGGCCGCACCTCGACCTGTATTTAAAAAAGGCAATACTCTATTACCTTTGGGTCAAGCGCATTGTGGGCTATCGAGAGATACTTACATTGAATTAGCTAACTATTGGGGGTATGGACTACCAGTACAGACTGATAATTTGGCACAAGTCGCCCAAGCTAATCCTGGTCGCTACCAATCGATCGCAGCGATAGGAGGAGTGTATAGATTTTATGATAACTATGATGGGCGCAACTCTGACCTTCCTCCCCTGCCACCGAACACTTGGTTACGTGACAAATATGGAAAGATCATTCTCAATGGTGGCCGACCTACAGTTAGCCCTGCTGCCCCAAATGAGGCATTTCAAATCATCGGTAATTATTATGGTAAACAGTTTGCTCAATTAAAAAAATCTGCTGGACAGCCTATCAAGGTGCTCATTAACGAAGGTGAATCTGGTTTGTGGCCACCTCTTGATAACGATCCTGAGCAGCTATGGGGACAAGACCCTACAGTTCTAGCGGATTTTAACAACTCTGGTTTAAACGACTGGTTTGTTTATGCGTCTCGCAATAAAGCAAGACAGGAAGGGGCGCTTAAAGAGGCTATTTTTAAGAACTTGCAATCGAGACCAAATTATTTCTGGTATCAAGAAACCTATGGTAATGAACGTGGGCGATGGGCTGGATGGTCTTGGTATATGTTCTTATACGAGCATTTTCTGGACTCGATGAAAAAGCCGATTGTTTCTGACTATACTGCGCCTGAAATGTATTATCAGCATGGTAACTCTGGCTGGACTGGTGTGCGACCAGAGCACATGGTGCCTTGGGACGCATTGACACAAGCATTGAACAACATCTCTGGGGCAATCAGTCTAGGGCAGAAGTTCACTTATCCTTGGATCACCATGGGTTGGGAAGGTTACCCAGGTCAACCAATCTCCAGCTCGGATACCTTTATGGGTATGATGAAGACTTACTACACCGCAGGCGCCATCGGCTCTGTGGGCGGGTATTTCGTATGCAGTGGACCATTGTGGGAAGCACTCAAGTATAACAAGCCAGTTGGTACGACTACCCCGACATTAATTCGGCAATTAACAATACAAGGTCATGCCCAGGCGTTGTTCTCGCATTTGGAAGAGTACTTGCGTAACGGCGACCTTTTACCAGGACCAAATCTGCATCCCTATCAAAGTTGGACTAAGCTCTTACCAGCAATGGAGTTTCCGGCACAAGGTCAGACACAGCAAGTACAAGGTAATTGGGGATTAATCACAATACCAACAGCGCGCGTGCTGGCACGCAAAATAGTCGGCGAAGACCGTTGGCTAGTTACTGCTTGGGCGAATGTGGGTAGCGATCGCAATGTGAGGGTGAAAATTGATAACAAACTAGGAACTCTGACTTTACGAGCTAGGAAGGCGGGGTCTGTGTATGTCGTCAAACTTGTAAATGGTCGCGTCCAACAGAGTCTGATAGATTCTGATGCCATGAACCCGACTAAGTTCTTGTCTCCATAATCATCAAAATAGGGAGTAGGTACAGATACGATTAATCGTGTCTGTACAGATGTAAGAAGTAGGGTGTATTTTTTTTGATTGTTGGTTGTAGGATTTTCCCGTGATTAGCTGTCTTAAACCTACCCCCTTAACTACTTAAGTCTTACCCCCACTGCATTACGAGTACACAATGCAGTGGGGTAGGATATCAATCCACAACACTCTCTACCTACAATTTCCGTTGTTTTATGGCTTGAGCTGGATTACCCGCATAAATTGTCATCGCCTCTAAAGAACTAGTAGTTACTCCCCCTAAAGTAAGTACTGCTCCGCGACCAACAGTAACTCCTGGGCCAATTACTGCTTGGGCTGCAATCCAACTACTCTGTTGAATATAAATAGGTGCAGTAATCAGTTGAAAATCAGGATGGTTCCAATCATGATTACCAGTACATAGATAAACGCCTTGAGATAGACAGACATGACTTTCGATAGTAACTAGAGCCAGGTTATCAATCCAAGCATCTTCTCCAATCCATACATAATCGTTAACTATTAATCGCCAAGGGAATTTGATGCGAACTCCTGGTTTGATACGGACACCTTGACCAATTTTTGCTCCAAAAGTACGAAGTAGCAAAACTTTTAAACCTGACATCGGCAGCAAGCGACTTTGTACTAAGGGTGAGCCTAAAAAGTACCACAGAAGTTGCTTCCAGTAAGGTGCGCCAGGAATATAATTACCTACTGTGTAAGAATCTAGACGCATACTAGGGTAAATTAATAGCAGACTGAAGACTGGTTCCTGTACGACCTGTGACAATCCAAAGTAAAGAGCGCCCTAAATCCCGAATCATAGGAAAAATAGTTTCTTTTTTAGATCGATCTGATAGTACAGAAATTGGCGTAAAAGCGATACCTTGACTACCAAGAAGCATGGTGGCGATCGCCTTGGCTCTAGGCATGTGATAATCAGAAGTAATTAAGTAAATATGTTGTATGTGTTTACTCTTGAGTTCAGGAATAATTGTAGTAAAGTTTGTAACAGTATCAACAGCACGATAATCAAGGTGAAGGCGGTTCTTGGATATACCAGCAGCCTGAAAAATTGGTCGCACTAGTTCAGGTGGAGTGCCAGAAGAAACCCAAACTTCTAAAGAAGGATACCAACGAGCAATTTCAGCAGCAGTCTGTTCTCGATCTGTCCAACCACCAAGGGTAAGGATCGCTTGGGGTTGGGGTGCTTGGTAAAGGGCGATCGCTATATGCACAGGAATGATACTGAGCAAAATTAGCATCGAGCCTGTGAGAAAAAAAATCCAATATTTTTTCAGTCGGCGATGAAAGCGATTCACAAATATACTCACCCCTTCATTGAGGTATATTCTCATGGCACGCAGATAATTGCCCAGCAACACATAGCTGTTGAAACAATAAATCCGCTAGAGCTTGATTTCCTACCTCATTTGGGTGTATATCATCTCGAAAGAAGGTTTCCACTATTTTCTTCGGCAAGCTTGACCACTCAATTTCAGCGTCAATTAAAGGAACTTGTAAGGACTTTAACTGTTCAATAAACTCCAATTTATACTTAGGTGGGGTGTTGGAAGGAACTAAGTTAGAAACTTGGGGTACGAACAGGACAAAAATTGGAATTTTTTGATTACGAACTAGCTGTACTGTGGTTTTTAGGTTCTGCATATTCTCCTGAAACTGGCGATTGGGTTCAGCAGATGAAGGAGTTACCGGAAAATCAGAAGGCGCAGAGCCAATTTGCAAAGTTTGTAATAACCTTGGCCAAATATAGCGAATCCAAGCTTCTTGAACTGCAAACAGGGGACGATGATTAGGGAAATTAGGGTCGTTTCCAACAACAGCACTAGTACTTGTAGGTTGAGCTAGATCGTTAGTGCCAATTTCCACAATGATAGCATCACTATTAAAAGTGCCAAATTTGCGTAGATATCCTAAATGGTTACCAATTCCCCAGGAACCAGCAGAGGCATTGAGTACTTGTGCTGGATGTCCAGCAGTTATTAATTTAGACTTAAAAATCTCAGTAATTATTTGTTGTTGATCGGTAGGATTACCACCATTGAGAATGGAATCACCGAGCGCCATAATTCTCAGTACTCCCTTAGGCTTTTCTTGAGTAATAGGTTCTGACCTCTGAGAGTACTGATTATATTCAATTCTTTTACCAAAGCGAAATACTTTTTGGTTCGCTTGAAAACGATAACCTGTATTAGGATCTGCTTGACTCAATACAGGATTGCCTAGTCCTAGTACAAGTCTTAAAGAAATTTCAGTAATTACTAGAGCAACTATTATATAGATGGCTATTGTATATTTACGAAATTTCCGAAAAAATTTATTCGTCAATTTCAGCGAACCTCGTTGTTATCTAATTTTTCATATTCAATCAAGCGTATTGATAATAAAATTTCGGCTAGCATTCGCTGGAAAGCGTAGTAGTAACCTGCCCATCCGTCTAAGATTCCTCCTTTTAAAATTAAACAATAAAAAAGGATAATAAAGGGAGCAAAAATCTTTTGTTTCCGAATGCGATCGCCTAAACTCAGCTCATTTGCAGGAGTCTTCAATAATTTCTTGACTTCAATCACCATGTAACGCTCCTGCGCCCATAACCAACGACTCAGAGGTTTGCGATCGTCATGATGGATGTAGCCAGAGAGTATTGCTGATTTCCCAGTAAGTTGCAAAAGCTGAGTGTGTCCATCATCTACATAAATTGCTTTGTCTTTACGAAAAACAACTTTGCGGGGAGGAAGTATTGTTCCTTTAAGTGGTTTGCCAAAAACACAGTATTTAAATCTGGCAAAGTAACCATTTATTTGTCCATCATCTGGTATGGCTTCAATTTCAGCAATTAACTCATCTGTAACAATATAATCTGCATCTAAAGAAAGTACCCATTGAGATTTAACTTTTTCCAATCCATAGTTCCATTGTTTAGCATGAGTATCAAATTTTCTTTGAAAAACTTGTACCTGTGGATAAGAATCCAAAATTTCTGAAGTTTCATCATTGCTGTAACTATCAATAACTACAATTGTCTTTGCCCAAGATAAACGTTGGAGAGTACGACCAATATTGGGTGCTTCGTTATAGGTAAGGATGAGGGGAGTCAATTCTTGAAACATAGTTGAGTAAAATGGCATTAAAAGTATTTATGAGAGTGCGTTATCCCTCTGTTATCAGAGTTAATAAGCATTGTGCAATAGGATGTTTCCAGATAGCTTACTCCTTATAACTGTTGATTAATGCCTTAGTTAATGGATAACCATTTTTTAATCTCTAAAACTCAATTCAACGGTTTTTTTATTCTCACGAAAAGAAGAAGAAAACTTTCCCAGATTTTGCTACGAAAACCTGTGACTGGTATGCGTAACTGATCTAGCTGTATATTTTTAGGTAAATGATTCTTCAAATCCCATAATGATACCCAATGTATTGCATCAGAATCTCGAAACCAAGGACAATGAAATAATGCCGGGTCGAAGTGAAGCAAGAAATCAGGACTTCCCCCAGTTAGCACCAATAACCTACGCCACTGTAACCAAATACTAATTCTCAAACGTTGAAAGAACGATAAATGTTTAGCTGACGGACTCAAATAAAAAGGAAAATCATAACGAGGGGATACAATAAATAAACTACCGCCAGGATTTAATAAGCCCAATAGGTGATTAATAACAGTTTTTGGATTGCTAATATGTTCCCATACAAAAGTAGAAAAAATTATGTCGTATTTATTTTGTATCTCACATATATCACCAATATAAATGTTATCTGATTTGCTTAATAAATAATCTTTATTGCTTGCAGTTACATCTTGACTATCGAAAATTACAAGTTTCCTTAACTCCTGTAGATAATCAGCAAATCCTGTACATCCTGCACCAATTTCAAGGATACGACATGAGCCAGTTCTCTCTAGAATTTCTTGTGCATTAGCTTTAATTGGTTGCCAAAATTCTGGTTTTGAGTTGGCCTCATGAAACGGCGTATATTCTTGTGTCTTTGAATAAAAGCTATCTAGTTGGTGTCTCAAGTCAATGACTTTTGTATTATCTTCGTTACCAAAATTTTTAATCATTATTTAACTCTTGATTTTGATTATTATATTTACATTTTTATCAAACGAAATTGCAAGTTACTAAAATAGCTTTTTTGGTCTACAAACCCAGATATTTTTTTACTCCTAAATCAGCTTGATTATTAATTATTATTTTTGAGTAACTTTTCAAAATCAAAAAGATATAATCTACCGATTTTGTCGTAACTAAATTCTGAGGCTTTTTGGCTAGCGTTAATACTAATTTTATGAGTTTTTTCAGGATTAAGAAGAACTGATTTGAGTTTAAGTGCTAAATTGCCTGCTGCATCAAAACTACGATGATCGAAAAAGTACCCCGTTACATCTTCTTCAATCAAATCCTTGAAACACTCTAGATTAGACACTACAGGAATTAAACCAGTACTCATTGCCTCTAAAGGAGCTACTGGAAAAGCTTCGCCTTGCTCAGCCAACGAAGGATAGCAAAATATATCAGCTTCACGATAAGCTTCAGCTAGCTTACTAATATCAAAAATTGGTGGTACAAATTCAATATTTAATCCTTCTGCTTTTGATTGGAGAATACGCAGATATTGTTTGCCACCGCCACCTTGATTTTCTTTATAAGGCCCAATAATTTTAAGTTTTATATTAGAAAATTGCTGGGATAAGATTGAAAATGCGTTTAATAATAAATCAATTCCTTTTTCAGGATGCAGTCTACCAACGTATAAAATAACTCGCTCTTTTTTGTCTGGAATGGAGTGAGTTGACGGATGGAATATCGTAGTGTCAATAGGATTGGGAATAACTTTGGTTCGAGGAGCTGCGGTAGGATATTGTTGTACGATCGCCTCTTTAATTGCTGTTGATGCAGCAGCAATGTGGTCAGCCTTTGCATACAAGCGATATTGTCCTTTAGGAAATCGATTAGCGTTAATTACAATTTTTCCTACTCTAGGGCGTAAGGCTGCAAACACAGGTAACCAAAAATCATTTATTATCAAAATATCGGCAGCAGGCAAAGTTGGCAATGTCATCAAAGCATAAGCTAGGTCTTTTAGGAGATCCCACCAAATATTAGTACTTTGGGGAAAACCACCTCGTCTAATATAGTTTACACCATTAATTACCTCTTGGTCTGGTTGTCCAGGATAAGAACGACATAAAATGCTGACTTGATGACCTTTAGTGGCGAATTCCTCTGCTAAACCTTGCCATAGCCGAGGTACAGAACCTCCTTGAATTGCTGGAACAGGCAGCCAAGGACCTGTAAAAATAGAAATAATCACTAATTTGTCTCCTTAAGAGTCATAAAGTTGCAGGCAATCAGGCAATTCACCACCACCAAGAATCCAGTCATAAACACTTGCCATATCCTTGGCGATCGAATTCCAAGAATATTTATTTTCTACTAAATTTCGTCCTTTTAAACCCATTTCTCGCCGCTTATTGTCAGGCAATTGCATAGCATCTAATAAAATATCCATTAGCGCCTGCTGATTATCTTCAATCCACCAACCACAACCATAGGTTTCTAAATCTTGCCAAGGAGTACACTTAGTAGTGATAACAGGTAGACTATAAGCAAGAGACTCCGCTATTGCAATTCCAAAATTTTCTGAATGGGTTGGCAAGACAAATAAATCAGCATTACTAAATGCAGAAGCTTTATATTGTCCTGAAAGCATACCAGTAAATGTCACGCGTTGTTTCAAATTCAACTGTTCTACTAACTGTTCTAAATTAGCTTGATAACCAATTAAGTCAGGACCAGCAATGATTAAATGCCAATCTGAAAATTGTGCTTCTATTTTTTGCCAGACATAAAGCAAATTATCTATACCTTTTTTAGGATGAAGTCTCGAAAGAAAAAGTAACCATCTTTTATCAGCAAGTTGTGGAAATAATTTTGTTAATAATTCTTTTTCAATGTTTTCATTGAATTCATTAATATCAATACCAAAAGGAATCAATGCTATTGGTTGCTTGAGACCAAGACTACGGATAGAACAAGCCTCTTGAGCAGAAGTAGCATGAAAAACAGTAGCACTATTCAAATTTTTTCGTTCGTATAGTAACCATGCCAACCGCTTTTTGACAACACTACGTTTTAAAGACCAAGATTCCAGCATTCCATGAGGAGAAATAACCAAAGGTAAGTGATTGGTTAATGCAGCTTGTCGTGCATAAAGATTCGGAAACATCCACAATCCATGATTATGAATTAGATTTACTTCTGTTGAAGCTAATTGCAAAAGAGCATTAGACGCTTGGGGATGAAATCCTCGCAGTTTTCGAGCCAAGAAGTGTGCTGGATAGCTGTGAAATGTTACAGATGTCGGTATTTTTTGTTTACCCAAATATCGATCATCAAGCGTGAATATATGAGAGGACATTCCTTGAGCAAAAAGTGTTTCCGCAAGACTGATGACTGTACATCCAACACCTCCTACATATTCATTAACACTTGCTACAACATGACAAACTTCAGGCGTTTTGATAAGATGCTTTTTTTTTGGCAATTTTAATTCACCAGTTTTATGAGGAAATATGTTTAATTATATTTAAAATATTTTAAATATCAAATATGACTAAAAAGGCTGTTTCAATATATAAATATTATTTGAATATTCAAATTGAAATTAATTATATAAATACTTGATTGCATATTTTAATACAAATATTCTAATTTTGCTGCCGTAATAAGTACTTTTTTTCTATTTTATCTACATCAAGTAAATACTGTCCAAGCGACAAATATATCATAAGTGACATCACAGGAAAAGATAGATTTCCCAATAAAAATGGTTCTCCGAAACTTCCTATTAAAAGGGATGATAAACCAGAAATAATTGTACTGGTGTGTAGAAAGTGGTGAGGTTTTCTAAAACTCAATTTATGAAGATGAAACATCATTTTTAGACATCCTAATCCCATCATTATTAGAGGTATTAATCCAACCACCCCTGTGGTATCAGCTGTAGCTAACCATGAACTTTCACCAAAAACTAAACGCTCGCCAGATAATGGCTTACCGAAACAAGGGTTACTCATGAAACCATTCCACATTCCTTGCCAAGCACCTTCTCTAGTATTGCCACCTGAGACAAATCTATCAGATAATAAAGCATAATTAGTAGTACCTGAATCTTGATTTATAAATGACAAAACAATTACTAAAATTAGCCCAATCAATAAACCAAAACGTAGTAACATACCTACTCTATTGCGATAGAAAAGTAGAATTGAGGTTATGCCCATGATCATACCAGTACGAGAACCTGTTAAAAATAAAAAGTAAGCGTGAACAAATAGAAAAGCTATCCAAAATAACTTTATCAAATCCCAGCGCCTGCGGCTTTCAATCAAGAATATCAAGCAGGGAATTATAATCGATAATAAAATTGAGGCGTGTATTGGGTTGCCAGTAGTTCCAAGAAAGCGTCCTTGATTGAATGTCATGGCATACATATTAATGGCTCCTTGATAGGAGCAAGCTACAGTAAAGATTACACCAACTATTGCAATTGACCAAACACCTAAGTGGAAATTATTTTCATTCTGCAACCACTTAGAAGGTCCTAATTTCATCGTTAGTACTACTGCTCCAAAGGAAAATGCTGCTTGGAGAGCAAATTCTGAATTACCATATATTAATATTTTAAATAAAATTACTGTCTGAACAGCTATTAAGTATTTAATAGGCTCCGGCACTAATATTCTACGCCATCCATTTTTTGTCTGTAGTGCTAGGATCAGCAGCAAACCAAGTAGAACAATGGTTAGAGGCCGGCCCATATCACGTAGCTGCTGTAATGGAAAAACTAAAGGAGGAGGCTCCTGTATCCATTCATCCTGAAATTTTCCTAATGAAGCTATATAACAGCAAACTGAGAATAACAGCCAAGCTACACGGGGAGAATGTGTAGCTTTGTTCAATACTACTATGGCGATAATAATGCCGATTAAGCCATAGGGGCTAAAGATGAGTTCAAAAACTTTACTAATATAATCTGCAGACATATTTTAAGATTCGATTACAAGTTTTCAGCAACCATATTTGTAATATTCTCCTTGACTGTTTTCATCTTGTAGGAATTGTGTAACAATTCCTGCCAACGAGCTGCCCAGATATTGGCAGCGTAAGGAGCTGCTAATTGTTGCGATCGCTTTCCCCAAGTTGGTAACTCATCATAGTGATCGTGTAAAGTCAACATTGCCTTAGCTAAAGCTTGTGGTTGTTCTTTTGGTACAGTTAAGCCATTATACCAAGGTCGAATTACCTCAACCGCAGAACCACAAACATCAGTACAAATAATAGGTAACCCAGCTGCTGCGGCTTCTACTAAAGCTAGCGGCCAAGGATCGAATCGGCTGGGCAAAATAAAAGCTCCTGCTGATTGCCATACTGCTTGCATTTCTGATGGTTGTAAAAATCCTCGATTCTCGATTCCTGGTTTTCCCTGAAGATGTGATTCCAATGTTCCTTGTCCACAACATACCAAAGTCCAAGGATTAGATGCTTGAGAACGATAAATTTGGTAAGCTTCTACCAGGACATCAATTGCCTTAACAGCCACGTAGCGACCGACAAATAAAAATGAACGCGGCCATTCAGACTGGAGGCGCTGTTCCCACAATGGAGACCAACTATCATAATCAATACCATAAACTCCATGTGCTATGTTTGCTGGTTCAATTCCTAAACGTGAAGCATATTGCCAACTACGTTCTCCGGCAACAACAACACTATTTATTGATTGCAAGTAGGAGCGCAAAAACCAAGGGGCTAAATGTTGTTTCCACGTACCCCACCAAGGGGTATCCATAGTCATAACTAAGGCGGCTTCACATAATTCGGAAGCAAAGGCCAACTTACGGTAAGGTTTATGCAACCAACCGCAAAGAACAACCACATCTGGAGATTCTGCCAACACCAAACGTTTGATTAAATTTGCATCCTGTCTTTCTTGTATATCCAAGAGTCGGCAAGGAATACCTTGCATCAATTGATCGGAAAATGCTGTTTCAGTACGAGCTTGAAAGCCAATGGCAAATACATCAATGTCTGGTGTTTGATCCAAAGCTCGCCAGCAAGCTGCCATATAACCAGAGATATCAGACCAGCAAAAAACAACTTTTAGAGCCATAAGGATTTGTTGATGTTAAGCAAATTCCTGTAAAGCAATTACTACCCTGTCTACACATCGTAACCAAGTATGTTCTGCTGCATGTTTGCGGCCTCGTTGAACATATTCTTCCGCTAGACGAGGATTTGCTTCTAAGTTTATAAGTATTTCCACAATGGCATCAGTTTCTTCTGGATTAACAACAATCCCAGCATCCCCAACAACTTCAGGAAGAGAAGCTCTATTAGAAACAATTGCTGGAGTCCCTACAGCCATTGCTTCTAGCGCTGGCATACCAAAGCCTTCATAGAGAGAAAGAAATAAAAGCGATGATGCTTGGCGTAGTAATCCTGGTAGGTCTTCGTCTAGAACCATGCCCAATAAGGTGATATTAGAGTAAGTTTTAGCTGCTTCAATGTATTCAGCTTCTAATTCACCAGCTACAACAATGTTTAAATTACTTTTGCGCTCAAGGAGAGCTTTTGCAACAGCAAGAACACGATCGCCTCCTTTTTTTTGACGCAAACCACCTATGACCAAAGTGTAAGGTGCTTCCACTGGTGGCTTTAAATCTACTGAATTAATTAAGGCAATATCAAAAAAAGACTGCTCAATGCCATTGCCAACTACCACAATCTTCTGCGGATCGGCTCCTAATAATTCCACCATCCGTTGTTTAGAAAATTCCGAGACAGTAAAAACCACCCGACAGTCAGACAAAGCACGACGCACCCAACGCCCCCACTTGTAGCGAAACCATTGATGCTGCCAAGTACCTGACCAAGGCAAATTTATTTCAAATGCTTGTACATCATGAATTGTAACAGCGACGGGACATTTCGATACTGGGATGTAAGTTTCCATTGGTGCATAAAGCCAGTCTGTCTGTGCTGGCAAATATTTATCCATACGAGGATAGCCAAATAGTTTCCATGTCCGCTCAGTAGTATTTTCTAGTCCAGGAAAAGTACGGTTGGGTAGTTCACGCAGGGGACAGCGTGGGTTAAGCTTACCGTCGCTCTCTAACCACTGTTTTGAGAAAAACAGATCCAACTCAACCCCACTTTGTTTTGCAAGTCCAAGCAACATCTGATTTATATGCCGCCCTACTCCTGTACAAGGTAGGTATGTGCGAATGGGATGAATGTAAGCAACTAACTTCACAAATAAAATTGATTATTGTAGTTTTTTAGAGAAAAATTATAATGTATATCTACACCAGAAATAATTGTCTCATTATTTAATGAATCTTCAGCATCATCTCTGAAAAATCTTCAAATCCAAAATTATCAATATGCTGTGGTGTTAATGTTCTAGCACTAATTGTCCGCCAAATTAATTTTTTCAGAGAACGCCAGTTAGCAAGTGAGTGAAGCATAATACTTTCAGAATGACCAATAGTGTAAGCTGCTGCTCTAAATGGCATAGGCTGTAATGGCTTGCCTATTTGTTCACAAACTTTCTTCATTTTTAAATGCTGCCATAAATCTACAAAATACTCGTCATCTGGAGTCTCCATAGACTTGGGTAAATCTTTTTCAGTTAGCCATACAATATTTGAAGTAGCTGACCAACAATAAAAGTCGTTGCGTAGATATATCCATTTCATGCCTTCTTGATACACAAAGCCTTTTGGAAAATACCATCCATTGGAGCCATAATTATTTTTCACGAAACTGACAAGTTCTTGATGAATAAAATCGTCTGCATCCATCCGCATGACATATCCTTCACCAAAACCTTTGCAGGCAATCATACCTCGTTTAACTTTAAGTTTTATGTCAAGATATACTTCCCCAGTATTTTTGGGAATGGGAAAAGAATCAGTTACTATTTCTATTCTCGAATCTTGAGGATAATTTTCTGGTGGTTCGTTGCAGACTAAAATTATTTTGATTTCAGGACAAGTTTGTCGAAGAATGCTATTTAATGTTTGGGAACAAAGGCGAGAGACAAGAGACCAGTCTTTACTAACTTTTGGACTCTTTAATGGAACAATAAAAGTGAGAATTGGCGATTGCATAGTATAAATAAGTCGGCTTCAATAATTGTCGTTGAAATCAGGCAATATAATTAAATTATTTTTTTCTTAAAAGATGATATACACCATTAATAAAACGATTTTGTCGCAAAATCTCCAAAGGATTTCTCCATAAATAATCTAAGGTTGTGTATAAATAAGATATGCAAGATTTGAAAATAGGTTGTCTTTTGAGGTAAGATTTATCAAATAAATTTCTATAAGGTATCAAAGAATTAAGTTTATATCCTGCCCAATGCAGGAGAATAACTTGTTTTTTATGGTCTAAACTGCCATAATTCCACAGAAAGTATTTTCCACTGTTCTCGAAAATATTACCTGATTGACGTGCCCAACCGTTCTGACAGATACCTCCGATTACTTCTGCAAAATGCCCATAGCATACGGGTTTCATATCGCAGCAATAGTTAATGAAAGCTTGATCTGTATTTCGAGGGTTGAGTTGGTTACGTATTTTCAATGCGCTTTCTGCTAGTTGCTCAAATTCTTCTATTGAAAATAGCCCTTTTCGGGAAGCCCAACGACCAGAGTTAAATCCACGTCCTCGTCTTTGTTTTAATAGTTGTTGGCGAAATCTTCCTTGTTCATAAACTTGGTCGATCGCACAGTCATAATGCAAAAAGTCAAAACCAAAAGTTTCTATTGCTTCAATAAATGGTTTAATATCTGCTAACACAATTTGCCGAGCATCTAAGTACATAAAATAGTTTAGTGGCCCCCAAAAAGATGCGTAGCGTCTGAACCAATAGGGGCCAGTAGAGGTATAGCCTAGCTCAAATGCTTGACCGATCGCTTCCAGCCGCGAAAAAGATGAATCAGTATATACCTCGAATTTATAAGTATCGCTCAATTTTAGTAGGCGATCGCACTGCTCATTAAAAGGAATCAGAATCAGGCGTAAATCTGGGTTGAATGTTCTGAAGCTGTTGAGAAAAGCGATCGTCCATTCATAAACTGCATCATTCGCTGAAAAATAGACTCCAATATTTTTAGAATGAGCCATATTAATCAATATATTTTTCTATATTTACGTAAAGTAAGAATCCACTCACTAGGAACCATCTCGCGTATTTTACTAATGATGTTTTTTTCCAACCAAAAACTTTTGTACTCATTCATAAAATACAACTCTTGTTGCAAAGATTTGCCAAAGTATCTTCTACAAATAGACCAACGCTCTTTAGTAAAGCTCAATAAATCTCTAGATGCTCCTCCTGAAGCGTCAAATCTAGAAATAACTACAGGAACTTCCTGAAAGCGATAGCCAGCAACGTAAATCTTGGCGACTAAATCATGATCTGCACACCAAGCCAATAACGTATCAAAGGGATATTTAACTTGTATTTCTCTTTTAACAAAAATACTCTGATGACAACTAGGTATTTCACGCCAGATTATAGACAGGTTATATGGCTGCCGTTGATATGTATGATACCCATATTTATCATTAACAACATATTCAGTTCTGCCATAAATAACATCGACTGAATTATCAAGATATTCTGCAACGTTAACCAGTGTATCCTCTGCAAAAAATTTATCACCGCAATTCATAAAAATTATCCAATCCCCAGTAGCCGCTAAGGCTCCTTTGTTCATGGCATCATAAATTCCAGCATCTTTTTCGCTCACCCAATAGGATATATTTGCACTGTTTTTGTGTAGGAAATCTACCGTGCCATCCTGAGAACCACCATCAATAATGATATATTCTACATTTTTGTATGTCTGAGAAATAATGCTGGAAAATGTTTCACGTAGTCCCTCTAAGCGATTAAAACTTACTGTAATCACAGAAATTTTTGGATATTTTTCCCTCAAGGACTGCTCTTGAGCAGCAAAATCCTTGAATCCGTCATATTTGCTTACCATCACAACCCTTATTTTTGGTTAAAGTTTTACCAGTAGCAACCATTTTCAGTTCCATGAGATTGCACAAAATTATTAACCGTTGCTGGCTTTTCTGAGGGGAGGGGATGTACCCAATGTTCGTTAAATAATTCTTGATAATAAGGCCTTTCGTCCCATCTTGCACCACGAATTCCAAATAAAATTTGAGTACCTCCACCAAGATGGATGGACTTTTTACCAATATTCTTGACAAAAGCAGCTAATGGCAAACCATAGGCTCCTGCGCCGATAACAGCTATGTCAAAATCAATATTGGAAATGCGATCGCACATAAAATTCAGAGCATCAAACCATGTAGGAAAATCTACACTATTTCCGGCAATAGATTGAACTGCTGGTATGGTTTTTAGTTCAAATTCTGGTAAAACTTTGCTATCTGCAAATAACAAATGTCTTTTCTTATACTGTTGTTTAATACTTTCTTCAAAAGGATATATCACTAAAACTGTTTTTCCTTCTAAAGCTGCTGACCAAGGCCGTTCATGGCGATACGGTTCTAAATCTTTGAGCGATACCCTTGTTGCATTTATTGTATTAGGTAATAATTTAGCAAACTCTTCCTCTGCTTCTAACCAAGAACCAAGTACATCAATATTTTTGATATCACGAATCATCAATTCGCAAAAACGATTTAAATTAGTTTCGTCAGCTGGGAAAAAACCAGATAAATTTATAATTTTTTTCTCGACTGATTCATCCCACCAAAACCAACCAAAATCACCATTGATATATTTAATGCTTTTCAGCAAAAGGCTTGATTTATCGATGATATTCAAGTATACCAAAATAGTATCGAGTTCTGTAGAACCCAGTCTGCTAATCATACATGGTTTATCTTTCGATAAAATATCTTTTATATAATCTCCTGCATTTTGACCTTGGATATCAAAGTTTATTTTACATTTATCTAAATTTCTATTATAAATTCCAGGTCTTCTTCGAGAAATTAAATATCTACTTATATTCAAAAACGAACTAATTATCGTATTCATATAAAATTGGATGTTATTTATTAATAATAACTATATAACGGCATTTTCTTGCATTTTAATCTCTTTAAGAGCTAAATTTTTACCCTTAATTCCTGCTTGATGGAAAGAGTATGTTTTTAAGCCATATCGTAAAAATAAATATAGCGAATATATTTTTGAGCTTTTCCAAAAAGATTGAGGCATAAGAACGCCTCGAAAATATGCGAGGATAATTTGTGAATAAGCGAGTCCTTCCACTAAACGCAACAGATAGTCTTCTTTCAAACGATTAGCAGGTATTAAGTGAGTCAGCTTTAAGGATGCAAACAGCCCTGTACCTAAACCGATATCACAGGCTGTAAATGCTAAGTCTGAGTCTCCACAGGAGGTAAGCATTTTACCTTTGCGATCCATACTTGCTCGTTTAGGATTTTTATGAACTAACTCACTATACTTTTGTGCAACAACCTTGCGAACACAAAGCCCAGCCCCACATGGGGTTGTTTCATATTGCTCTGTTAAATTAGACCAGCGATCGCCCTCAAATTCTCGAATCGCCAAATTTCCTAAATAAGGTTTTGCCCACGATGGAGGTGCTACTTCAAACTCAGGTTTAATTTGTCCACCCCAAGCACCAATAAATGGAAAATCTTTACTAATCCGCCATGTGATTTCTAGGTAATCTGAATCTAAAACGTTATCATCATCGACAAATAATATTACTCCAGCTATGGCTTCTCGAATTCCTCTGAGCCTGGCCGCAGTCAGCCCCAGTTGTTCTTCTCGAATATGACGAGCCTGGGGATGCCAACTTAAATCAATTTCCGAAGCTAGAACGCGATCGCTAGCATTATCAACTAACAAAAGTTCCCAAAAATATTTGGATAATGTTTGAGATTGAAGTGCTTGTAAAACTCTCTTTAAATAATTTAGACGAGGATTGTGGGCACAGATAATTATACTGAGCGGTAGTTCCATACAAAATGACTTTGGGCTTGCTTTTAAAATGCTGAATGTTCAAATTCTAAACAACCTTTTTCTACTTTGCGTAGCCAAAGTAGATTATCAACTTGTCCACCAAACTTCCAGTTACCGCTGGCAAGAGCTTCACCAATTGTTCTAGCTACACCTTCAAAAGCAATACAATCATGGAATGCAAGAATACCTCCTCCCACAATCCAAGGAGTTGCTTTTTCATAATCACTTTTGGCTCCTTGGTAACTATGATCGCCATCAATAAAAATAAGATTTAGATGATTATCAAGAAAATCTGAAGGTATCAGTTCTTGGCTATTCTTCCTAATCATAGTGATGTGATGAGCTACTGCTTTAGTATTATTTTTAAACTCCTTGAATGTATCTCTTTCACCCTCCGGCATAGTTTGGTTTTCCCAAGTATCAACACAAAATAAGTGTCCGCCTTTTGGAGCCAAAGCAGCCGCAATATAAGAACTAGATGCTCCTAAATAAGAGCCTATTTCTAAAGCTTTTGCAGATTCTCCAAGTTCTTTAGCTAATATGTAGAGCGTATTTAGTTCGCAAGCAGTCATGTGTGTGCTTATGTTTTTCTTATTTAAGCAACTTAGTTTGCTAAGTTCCCTATTAATTGAAGAACTTTGGAACTCAGTTAATAATTGTTCTGCTCGCCAAACCAAGTGATATGATGCTCTGTAAGAAAAATCCTTCATTTGCATTTTCATTTTCTTAAATCTCCAAAAATCTGTTTTCATCAACTACTTACAACAAGTAATAAAAATTTATATTTTCTACTCTTCACTTCCCATTGCCTAATCACTATTTTCCTAGTTGATTATTTAGGTAAGTTGCTCAAAAATCGCATAACCGTTACGTAATTCCGGATTTTGACTGAATACTAAATAATTGGAATCTAAAAGGAGTTTTTGATGATTTTTGTAGTTTTCAAATGTATTTATGTCATCCAGTAAAACAAATTTGTAGTCTTCCAATTCATTATCTAATTCTTCAATACTTATGCTTAATTGAGAACCATCGATTAAAACAATGTCAAAAAGATTAACATTGTTTTCTTCTTTAATATTTCTGATAACTTTACTGGTTTCTTTCGCTAAGTCTTCTGAATAACTGGCCAAAATATCATAAAATTTAACAACAGACTCACCGATGAAACGCTTTTGCAACTTATTAAATTTAGGACTAGAAATATTGATACAAAAGGCGGTTGGCTTGCTTGGATTCTCTCTGATGCCTGTTAAAAGTGCTTCGGTAATCACTTCTCCACTAGACGCTCCAATCACTAAAGCTGTTTTGATATCTTCTTCCTTGACTATTTGGCGGATTGTATGAAAAAATTCATCAGATTTTATAGTTGAATATTCGTAAGGCAGGAAGTAACCAAATCTAGTTTCTAAACGAGATAGCGGCTTACGTAATAATGTTTTTAAATTTAAACTCAGCCACTGCTTTACCGAAGTTTTATAAGTTTTTAAGCTGATAAACTCAATCGATTTAGAACCCAAATCAGATGATTTGGCAAAACTTTTGGTTTGTTTGTTTAATGATTGAGATTTTAAATAAGCCGGATCGCTCAACAATTTAGCAAATTCAAATTGTTGACATCTTGTAAGCATCATACATATTTGATTGAGCCAGTCTTGGAAGTTTCGGCTAGGCAATCGGTGAGCGCTATACCGACATTTTAATGAGTCACTGTAGGGTAAAATATTTCCACTTATGAGAGTATTAATAACCCAACGAGTCCGATATAGTTCGGGATGGCAAAGAGAGGGAAACTTATTAGCATAGTTAACAGCATCATTTAATTTTCCTTGACAAAGGAGAGTAATAATTAAATAAGCCCACTCTAATGGATCTGGATCTATAGCTTTTAGTAGATCGAGAGTCCATTCTATTGGCTGAATAATCCAATAATGTGCCGTTGCTGCATTTCCTTTGTAGAGGTTACATAATGTCAGCCGGAATTTTGGTTGTGCTTGAGAGTCTACAAAGTTTAAGCATTTGAGATACAAAGCTTCTGCTTCATCATATTTACCCGCCCAGAGTTTTTCATCTCCTTGACGCAGTAGCACTATATCTGATGGGTTAAGAACAATATGTGAATTTTTAATTGCCGATGAACTATCTAGAATGGTCAAAGGTTCAAAAGGGCTTTTTTGAAAAATTCTTTGATTTGGCTTCAGGGTTTTCTGTAGATGAAACCATTGCAAAATTTGATCTCGTTGTTTCATTGTATGCTGGGAATGGGCTAGTTGATAACCAGCATTCGTAATTTTATCTAATTTTTCTGTGTTTTGAAACAGGTAATCCAGCTTATCTAATACGTCATTTTCATCAGCGAACACACAATTTTGCATATCAACAAAACCTGCCGCTTCAACAGTTGCATTTTTTTCTGTGATCAAACAGGATTTAGACCCAGGAATTTCAATAAATTTGCGAACAAACTCCCTTGCCATTGTGCCGCAGGTAGGTGAAAAGCAAGAAGCATTGAGCGTTCGAGCATACTGCTCACCAAAAAGCATTCTTGATGTTTCTCGGTTTTGCATATATCCTAAGTGCGGACAAATTAAAGTGGGATAATATTTAGCAACAAGTCTATTTATTTTTTGTCGCCAAGGATATAGTGATGTTTGGCTTCCAGTAATCAGCACTGGGATATTTTTAGGCTGATTATAGTCTCTAAATATGTCAGAATCTATAAAATTTGGCCAGATAAATAATTTGTCGGCAATCTCTGGAAGATATTCAGCTAAAGGAATTGATATTGTAAAGACTGTCTCTATTCCCCAATGTTCTATATCGGAAAGAAAGGCTGAATGAAATCCACAAAAAGAATCTCCGTTATAGAAAGCTAACTTTGGTATTTCTGGATAATAATGAGTATTTTTAACCCGCCGTTTATCAGATGAAGCATTACCAGTTTCAAACAATGTTAAATCTGGTTGATATTGTTCGCAAATTTCTTGATAGTCACTTTCGTCGCTAATAACAATTACTTCAAAGAATTCTGATAAGCACTTAACATGCTCTTGTTTATGTACATTGTAAAATTTGGACGATCCTTGATTATTCCATTGAAAAAAAACAAGTTTGGGTTTATTAATATTATTCATACTTTACCTTTATATAAATTTATTTTTTTAAAGAGGTTTTTAAGCAACTTTACTTTTCTTTACATAGCTCTGTTTATTTGTACCGTTTTATTTAGCCCTCTTGTGTCACTTTCCGGGAGGGCGATCGCTAGAAGCCTCATGAGGCAATCAATACAAGCTATACTATTAGAAAAAATCGCTCTTGTATTTGTTATTAGAAAATAATCGCGCGATCACAGGCTATACAAAAAAAAATTTCGGAGAGTGACACAAGAGGGTTAGAGCTTGTCACGAAACAACCTTTCTTCTTTTGAGTTAGAAATGCTTTCTCAGTAAGCTTTTTAGACGGCAAATTGTAAAAGTTGTTTCTTGACAGGCTCTTAGTATAAAGTTCTAATACTACAGAGCGAATGTAAACTTCTCAGATTCAAAGTTCCTTACTCGCCCCATTCTGCCGGTTTTCACATCCACTGTAAACAGGGAAGTGTTTTTTCTATTACTGTCAGCAGCAAGCGCATACAATTGACCAGAACCAGAGAAGGCCAAGTCTTTAAGATCGTTGGAAAGAGGGCGTCCTTCAACTATCAGTGGCGCCAGTCTCTTAATTTTTACTTTGCCAGTAATTAGGGCTTTCTCCTGCAAGTTAATTAAAATTAAAATCGGGATACCTTCTGAGCCGATTTCAGTTGCTAAAATATTCCCCTTGGCATCTTGGCACAGGTTAGCGAATCGATGGGTGACCGGTAGTGAAGGTAGATCCAAATCGTCGCGGTCAAGAACTTTACCTGTTGCGAAATCTATCGTTCTGAGACTAAAAGGCGGGATGCCCTCAGTTCCTACCAGACACAGAAGTCGATTATTGGGAAGGCTCAGCAAACTTTCAACGGTTTGATTGGATTTCTTAAAGCCTAGTACTTTTTTCGCTTTAAATACAGGGACAGCAGCATTACCGACAGTGAAAAGCAGATGGTTGAAAAAACCATTTCTGGTGCTAGACACAGTAGAAATTACAAGACTCCCATCTTTAAGCGCTACCGCCTTTGTAACTCGGTTTGAGTTAGCAAAATGGAAAGCTCTTGGTTTTTTCGGTACGGATAAGGGATTGTCAACGAACATAGATAGGCGGTTGAGCCTAGAGAGAACTTTCCCCGTTGCGAATTCGGCAGTACTCAGCTCTATTGACGGAGTTTGGTTTTCCGGGTTTTCATTGTTGGGTGTACTAAGAGGCTTGACTCCATAAAGAATTTCCTGCTTGAGTCCGGTCTTCTGAGCAAGTGCCTTATTAGACAAACCAGCAACAACAGTAGAAGTCAAGCTAGCAGCGGCCAGCTGGCCAAATTGTCGGCGTTTCAATGATGGCATTATGATACTCCTTGTGCGGTGCTTTAAAGAACAATCACATTTGCATTTGGTGTCTGGGGTTTAGCCCCCATATCTGCTAAGATGTTGACAGTTATTTGCTTGGCGCGAATATCTTCCCGAAATGGGCTAACGCCGTCACTGTCTAACCCCCATGCCCACTGAATGGTACCAGAGGCAAAAACTTTAGCCCCACTACTAGCTGTGTAGCGCACTGAGTGAGCTTTAGTAAAATCCTGATTGGCAGGAAGTGACCGTTCTCCAACTCGTTCGTCGAAGGTGGGCAATACAGTGGAGGGTATGGTTGCCGACTCGGACAATATGACGAGTCCAGAAGGAGCAGACCCATTATTAACAATAAAATCCCATTCATAACCCACTAACATAGCCAGCTGATCTCCATTCTGAAGTCCTGTGTTCGCGTAGTAAGGATCGTTAGCGTTGGTGACGGTAAAATTAAAACCACCGTAGGTATCTAGGTCGCTACCGTACATCACTCCGAACAAAGCATTTTCTGGCCGCTGGTTCTGGACGCTGCGGAATTTATTAGTTGCGGCTGATGGCCCCTGCTGCTGGGCGACTGGATCTAATGCCCAATCTGCTTTGTAACAGGTCATCACCCGGTTAGGTTTCACTTGTCCCGCAGCAGTAGTAGAACTTTCAAACCTCACTCGCCAATAACAACTATTGGCGGAGAAAATTCCCAAATTAATTCCGGCATCGCGGCCAGCTTCCACATGATCGCGGATTTCTTTAGACCAGTACTCATCGTGGCCTACAGACAAAAATACTTTGTGACCGAATAATTCTTGTGGGTTGGTGTGAACCTGCATGTTGTCGGTGTAGGTAACATCGTAAGCTTGAGATTCTAGCCAACGCACCATGTTGTATTCCCACTGCAAAGGTTTGGCTGGTTGGCTAGAATTTTGATAAGTTGCTTGGAAGAACGGCCGGTCGTAGGAAACCTTGAAAGCCCGCTGACCATCAAGGCTGTCGGAACTGTACAAGCTGTAACCCCCCGTGGAACTATAGGCTAGGACAGTAGAAACGGCACTCTGGAATAAAACATCAGCAGTACTGCTATCATCCCGGACTACAAACCACACGTGGGCTACTACGCCTGTTGCCAGGTCAGTGAGTTTCGCTACATAAAGACCACTAGTCCAGTTGCTACCTACCTGCAAAACGTAGGAAGTTGTCCAGTTACATTCAACAAGTCTGGTATCAGAGTCTAAACTACAGGCGGGTTGAGTCCCGCCTGTGAGGGTACCGCTGCTGGCAATCAGCCTTCCTCCCTTGCCACTGTAGTAGCCCAAGCGATACACATCGATGGTATACTGTCCTTGTTGTCCAAGAGAAACCTTAATATCTAGCGATCCCCCTTTATTAACACTGGTGGCCGAGGCATAACCCGCGATCTCTCCATTGCCAGGGTTGTCCAGTTTCCAGTTAGTCGTGCCTGGATTGAGATTTTCCAAATAGATAGGATTCGGGTTTGTCGGAATTGCCGTAGCAGAAAAGGAGGTAGTGCCAATACCTATTGCCGTCGCCCTGACTATCACCCCTCCAGGTGCGCTAGGAGCCTGTCCTAAAGTTACAGTTGTACTTGCTTGACCGCTAGCATTAGTTACTGCGCTGGAAACCGAGAGCGATCCCCCACCACTGATAATATCAAAGTTCACCGTCACGCCTGACTGAGGGATGTTTTGAGCGTTTACAACTCTTACAACTAAGGGGTTGGAAAGAACTGCTCCCGTTGTGGCACTTTGATTGTCTCCACTGACTTTAACTAAGGCACTGCCGACGATAAAACCAATGTCGCGATAATAGTTGGCATTCCGGAAAGAATTGGTTGGGAAAGAATTTGGATTTAAGTTAAATAGCCCATTACTGCCGTCTGCTACTGAGCTAAGATTGCCATTAACTATCGGGCTAGCCAGTTCATCATAAGTGGCTACGTAATGGCTGTTTACGTTCACAGAAACCACATAAGTCGTATTGGCTTGAATATTTATCGGTGTTTCTAAAATCTGCTCCTGCCAGCCAGAAGCCGTTTCGTTAGTAAAAACGACACTTGCTAATAGAGTTCCCGTTACCGTCCAGATTTTGCCAACATGACTTCCTGTTTCGCTAGCAGCTTTCCGGTAGCGAATGGTGGCAACTCGTCCGCCTTGAGTGCTACGGAATTTCAAGCCTAATTCATAGGAAGAGTTATCAGTAGAATTTGGAAAGCTTGGGACTTGATTTGTAAACAGAGTTTGACTTTCCCCCGAAGGACTGGCATTAGCAGAAAAGATAACGCTGCCTATGTCTTGTGTTGTGGCAGTTACAGTATTAATCACAGGACTTGTAGCGCCAGGATTTGCTCCAACGGTTAAGGTGGTACTAGCCTGACCATTAGTATCGGTGACTGCACTTAAAGGCGATACTGATCCCCCGCCACTGCTAACGGCAAAGGTCACCGTAGTCCCTGACTGGGGATTGCCAGCTGCATCTTTGACCTGAACAACCAAGGGATTGGGTAAGGCAGTTGCGGCTGCACCAGTTTGATTGTCGCCGCCGATCTTTTTAATCGTCGGTTGGGGAATAGCTACGAAGTTGATGTCACGGAAATAGTTCGTATTCCGGTAAGAACCATTGGGGAAAGATCCAGGTACGGTATTATAAACACCATTTTGACCGTCTGCGACTGAGCTAATATCTTCATTGACGATCGCACTATCCAGTTCATGATAAGTAGCAACGTAATAGCTATTTACGTTGACAGAGACCACATAAGTCGTGTTTGCTTGAACGATCAATGGTGTGTTCAGAGCCTGCTGCTGCCAGCCAGAAGCGGTTTCGTTAGTAAAAGTGGTGCTTGCTAACAGAACTCCGGTTGCTGACCATATCTTGCCAATATGAGTTCCTGTCTCGCTAGGCGCTTTCCAAAACCGAACGGCCAAAATCTCTCCCGTTGCGGTGCTGCGGAATTTCATCCCTAATTCGTAGGGAAAGCCATCACTGTAATTCCCAATGCTGGGAACTTGATTGCTGAAGATGGTAGCCATAGTTAATTTCTCATAAGGTTTAATGACTACGGAAGATAAAAAGTAACTTCCTTAACCTGACAAGCCACTTTCAAAACTTCCACCACATAGTCCTGTTCCTGTTCAGTCATCTGATGAAACAGAGGTAGCAGGACTGTGTGGTCTTGTGCCTGTTCACTCTCAGAAAGGCGATCGCACTTTCCAACTTGACACTCACAAGCTTTCGGCTCAACTCCACATGACCAAGCTTCTGTTTGATAAGCACTTTCACGGTGAACGCACATAATTCCGCGTCGCGTGGCAATGCCAGCATCTAACATTCGCTGCATTGCTTGAAGCTGGTCGTATCTCTCTGTAAGCCTTACACAAAAACTTTGCCAGTTACTCTTGGCCCAACTTGGCTCGGTGGGTAACTTTAATCCCGGCACATCTTGGAGTTTTTCCTGGTATCGCTGTGCCAAATAACGCCGACGTTCCACAATTTCTGGAAGACGTTTGAGTTGTTCTCGGCCGACTGCTGCTTGAATATCAGTCATGCGGTAGTTGTAGCCCAGCATGGGGTATGACTCAAATATCACCTGTTTTGCACCGTGGCGCACAGTATCGGGAACGCTCATCCCATGTTGCCGCCAGAGACGAAACTGCTTGTCCCATTGGGGATTATTTGTAGTCAGCATCCCACCGTCACCAGTGCTGATGACTTTCCGGGGGTGAAAAGAAAAGCAGGCGATATCCCCATGCGGCTTGCCAATTTTCTCCCACTGCCCATTCCAGAGAATTTCACTACCGATGGCACAAGCCGCATCTTCAACTACTGGCAACCCGTGGCGGTGGGCAATATCTAAGATGGCTTTGAGGTTGCAAGGCATCCCGATCTGGTGGACAATTAAAATGGCACGGGTGCGATCACTGAGCGCGTCCTCAATTAGCATCGGGTTGATGTTGTATGTCTGTGGTTCAATATCCACAAACACTGGTATTGCACCGCAGTAGCGAATACTGTTGGCGGTGGCAATATAAGAATGGCTGACGGTAATCACTTCATCCCCAGGTTGCACACCTACAGCTAATAAGGCTAGATGCAATGCTGTGGTGCAATTGGAGACAGCACAAGCATGGTTTGCTCCCACATAAGTTGCAAACTCTTGCTCAAAGGCGGCGACTTCTGGCCCTTGGGTTACCCACCCAGACATAATGGCACGGCTAGCTGCTTCCGCCTCAGCTTCACCCATCCAGGGTTTAGCGATCGGGATAGACTGGATTTTCTCAGACATTGCTTGCTTCCTTTGCCAATTTCTGTTCGCGCCACCAACTCACTAGCCGACGCAATCCTTCTTCTAAAGATACCTGCGCCTCAAAACCCAGCAATTGTTTGGCTTTACTCACATCTGCCAGTCGGCGTGCTACGGGGTTTACTTTGCGTTCTGGGCCATATTCTGGCTGTAAATCTGAACCCATCACCTTAGCTAAACTATAAGCTAGGTCGTTCAGGCTGCTTTCCACATGACTGGCAATATTAAACACGTCATCAGTGACATCGGCTTTGGCAGCTAAGATATTTGCTCTAGCAATGTCTTCGATATACACAAAGTCCATTGTCTGTTTGCCATCACCGAAAATTAATGGTGGCTGACCTGTAGCAATGCGCTCCATCCAACGAATTAATACTTCAGTATATACACCATAAATATCCATACGTGGCCCGTAGACGTTAAAGTAGCGTAGGGCTACATAGTCCAGACCATACATATCATAGAAACTGCGTAATAAACCCTCGTTAAAGACCTTTGCTGCACCGTAGAGAGTGCGGTTGTTGTACGGGTGATGGGATTCAGTTGTTGGAAACTGCTCTGCCATACCGTAGATTGAGGCTGATGAAGCCGCGACTACCTTTTTTGCCCCGGCTTTCACTGCTGCTTCTAAAACGTTGAAAGTGCCATCTGCCAAAACTTCTAATGCCAAACGTGGTTCTTCGGCACATTGTGTAATACGGATTGCTGCCTGATGAAATACTATATCAACATCTTGCATGACTTCACCCAGGAGTTTTTGATCCCGAATGTCGCCTTCTACAATTACCAAAGGACCATGTTCTTTTGCCCAAGCAAGGTTGTTCAGTTGTCCACGGGTGAAGTTATCTAGAACAATAATCTCTGAGACTCCTTCATTGACCAACAAATCGGCAATATGGGAACCAACTAAACCTGCACCACCTGTGATTAAAATTCGCTTATTTTGCATATTATTTACTCTCCAATGGTTCATATCCTTCCCGCCAGCGTAAAAACTTAGCAGGGACACCAGCGACGATCGCAAATGGTGGTACATCCTTAGTGACAACTGCACCAGCCCCAACAATGCTGCTTTGGCCAATAGTTACACCAGGTAGGATCACCGCATTCATCCCAATATCGGCTCCTGTTTCCACTTTTACTGATTTAATTTCTAAGTCTGTTTGGATGATGGGAACATCAATTGGCAATCCAGTGTGGGATGATCCCAGTACTTTTGCACCTGGGCCCCATCCCACATAATCTTCAATAATTAAATTACGGGCATCAAAGTAGCTCTGTGGGCCAATCCAAACATGATTTCCAATGATGCAAGTACCATCGAACCTTCCCTGAATATAGCTTTGTGAACCTATAAATACTTGGTTCCCAATCTCAAAGGTTTCAAGATGCTTAAAACCTACGCCATTGCCAATACGAATGTTATGTCCAAATTTACGTGCTACTGCTCGCCAAATAGCTCGCCGCATTAACCCGTCAAAGTCGCCATCACTTGTAGCAAAGCGTGCATATAATTCGATTAATGGTTTTTGTTCATATTGAGTATTTAAATATTCTGCTAGTTGAATTTCAAAATCAGGGTCTAGCTTTTCTGCTTGTAAGCCGTGGATAGCTGTGACTATCTTAATTTTACCTTGATCGGACATCGAATTTCTTGGTTATGTTAAGTTAATTACTGCTTTAGCAACCTGAGTTTGTGACTCTGTGCTTAGTTCTGCATACATTGGGAGGGATAAAACTTCGCTAGACGCTGCTTCTGAGTGCGGAAAATCACCTGGCTTGTAGCCTAAGTCTGAATAAGCTGGTTGCAGATGAACAGGAATTGGGTAATGAATGCCTGTTTGAATTTCCATCTCTTGCAGGCTTTGTTGCAGGACATCTCGCTCTGGCGAGCGCACTGCGTAGACATGGTAAACGTGACGGCTGTAGGGCATTACAGTCGGCGTACTAACACCAGAGTCTGCCAAGAGTTTGTCGTATTGTGCCGCGTGGGTTCTTCTGGCTTCTGTCCAGGCTTCGATGTAGCGTAACTTCACCCGTAAAATCGCTCCCTGGATGCCATCCATGCGATAGTTATAACCTTTGAGGATATGGTGATACCTGCGTTCTTGACCCCAGTCGCGCAGCATTCCCATAGTGCGGGCATATTCTGGATTTTTGGTGACTACCATACCTCCCTCTCCGTAAGCCCCTAAGTTTTTACCAGGGTAAAAACTAAAACACCCGAAATCGCCAATACTACCAACCCGTTGCCCTTTGTACTCAGCCCCATGAGCTTGGGCTGCATCTTCGATCACCACCAAACCATGACGACGGGCAATTTCCAAAATTGGCTCCATGTCTGCTGGTTGACCGTACAAATGTACGGGTAGGATAGCTTTGGTGCGTTCAGTTATCGCTTTTTCAATTTGGCTGACATCGATGGTGTAGGAAACAGGAGCGATATCTACGAAAACTGGTGTGGCTCCGGTGTAACAAATTGCTGCTGTGGTCGCCACAAAGGTGAAAGGTACCGTAATTACTTCGTCACCAGCACCGATGCCTGCTGCTAGTAATGCTAGATGCAGGGCACTGGTACCTGTATTGACGGCAATGCCATAATCTGCATTGCAGTAATCTGCAAACTCTTCTTCTAAAGCTTTGACTTCATTCCCTAAGACGAATTGCGTACTTTCAAGTACTTTCAAGACAGCAGTATCAATTTCGTCTTTAATACTTAAATACTGAGTTTTTAGGTCTACAAATGGAATCATGCTGCTACCCCTGCCGTATTCAGTTCAATTAATCGGCCTTGCTGTTTGAGAGACTGGGTTGCAGCTTCGAGAATTCTGACTACCCGCAGTCCTGCTTCTCCATCAGTAATCGGGCGATCGCCTTTTTCAATACAATTGATGAAGTGCAATCCTTCTGTCTTCAATGCTTCTGTCATATCCAACTTGGGTGACCACATATCCCCTGTGCGATAACCAATCATCATTTGATACACGCTTTCAGAGTTGCCATTAACTGTAATACCCTTGTCGTAAATCTTGACTTTCTCACTTGGTTCTAAGTCATCGTAAACAATCATCCGTTGACTACCACCAATCAATGTGCGACGAATTTTTACTGGCGCTAACCAATTCACATTGATGTGAGCAATGAGATTCTTTTCAAAGAATAAGGTCAAGTAGGCGATATTTTCTGGTTCTCCAGGAACGTGGCTGATGCCTGTAGCCGAGACAGCATAAGGCTGGGATGGCAATAGGTAGCTCATGATTGAGAGGTCGTGGACTGCTAAATCCCAGATGACATTAACATCATGCTGAAAAAGTCCGAGATTGACGCGGACAGAATCATAGTAGTAAATATCACCTAGTGAATTAGTGGCAATCAAATCGTGCATTTTGCGGACAGCACCTGTGTAGACAAAGGTGTGATCGACCATTAACACTAGGTTGCGTTTTTCTGCCTCTTCAATCAGCCGCATTGCTTGTTCTGAGGTAGTTGTCATGGGCTTTTCTACTAGCACATGTTTACCAGCCTGCAAAGCAGCTAAAGCTAATTCAAAGTGAGTTGAAACTGGTGTGGCGATCGCTACAGCATCAATTTTGGGATCTGTAAATATGTCTCGACAATCTTTAGTAACTTGAATTGCCGGATACCGAGCTTGCACCTTTGCCAATAGTTCTGGTTGAAAATCGCTAACGGTTCTCACCTGAACACCTGGCATCTCTACAAAGTTTCTTACTAGATTCGGACCCCAATAACCATAACCAATGACACCAATATTAATCATGTTTCCCATTGCTTTTAACTAATCAGAATTTTTTATGCAATATCAAATATTGCCACTCATAGGTGGCAATAGCTTATGGACGTATTGGCAATTACTTGCTATTTGATATAAAAAAACCTTTATTTTTGCAACGCTTCAGAATTCACCAAGTAGTTTTCAATATTTATAAACAGATTGCGTACAAAACTTAAATTGTTCACACAGCACAGAGCAAGCATCTCACAAACTGCTAGCTGATATTTGCAAATTTTGGCGATCGCCTACAGCAGAGCGTAGCTGATCGCGCACATCCCCAATGACACGTGCGGGAACTCCAACTACAATTGCATAATCAGGAACATCGTGAGTTACTGTTGCTCCAGAACCGATGATGGCTTTTTCACCAATAGTTACACCTGGCAGGATGGTAGCATTACTACCAATAGATGCACAGCGCTTGACTAGAGTCTTGATTGTATACCAGTCATCTTCTGTTTTTAAACTACCATCTTCATTGGTTGCACGAGGATAAAGGTCATTCGTGAACATCACTCCATGACCAATAAACACTTCATCTTCTAGGACAACGCCTTCACACAGAAAACTGTGGGATGAAATTTTACATCGACTTCCGATGGTGACATCTTTCTGAATCTCGACAAATGTACCAATTTTCGTGTCATCACCAATAACGCAACCGTAGAGGTTGACGAGATGGGGATGGAAAATCTTGACGTTTGTGCCTAACTTCACATCATCATTTACAGCCATTAGTTAATCTGCCTTCAAATTAATACTTTTCTACAGTTTGCCAAATAGCATCTTCTAAATAGGTACACTCATCAGATTGCCATTGATAATCTGCACGCTCGAAGTTATGCATAGTCACTTCAAACGGGCAAATCTCTCTGAGATTTTCTAGGAGAGTGTCACTACGACGGTTGGAGAACCATGTCGTTAAGGTGTATGAACCCATATACAGTCTAAATTTTGGAATCTCACATCGCAGAATAAATGTTCCCGACTCTCGATGAAACGGAGTGTCAGACTCAAAAAACCAGAAGATACAAATCGGTTGTTGTAAAAAATTGACTATCTGAAACGAAAAACGCAGACTTTCATGAGGTTCGGTGATATGTAGGGCAAACTCAAAGGTCATCGGTTTTCCCCAACAGTGAATTCCTTCTTTTTCAGACGTGTGTACCCTTACCCAAGCTAGATGATTGCCAGTTTTATTGACAGGAGCTTGGTAATATGCTTGTGAGACAGAATCATCTTTCTGCCCAGCCAGATATAACTGTACTGCTTTGCTACTATCACCATCAAATTGGATGCTGCCCTTAGAAAGCAGTATGCAACGTTTCGTGAGTTGAGCGATCGCTTGCATACTATGACTCACAAATAAAACTGTTCGTCCTTCTTTGGTCGCAACATCACCCATTTTGCCCAAGCACTTTTTCTGAAATGCCGAATCACCTACAGCCAAAACTTCATCGACAATTAAAATTTCTGGCTCTAAATGGGCTGCAACGGAAAAAGCAAGGCGGACATACATTCCTGAAGAATAGCGCTTCACTGGGGTATCTAAAAACTTTTCTACATCAGCAAAAGCTACTATTTCATCAAATTTCTTCTTAATTTCAACTCTACTCATCCCCAGAACGGAACCGTTGAGATAAATGTTCTCCCGTCCCGTCAGTTCTGGGTGAAATCCCGTCCCTACTTCTAATAAGCTTGCTACCCTCCCTTTAATGGCGATACGTCCCCTCGTCGGTTCGGTAATTCGGCTCAGAACTTTTAACAGCGTAGATTTCCCTGCACCATTGCGTCCAATCACACCTATGGCTTCACCCTGTTGAATATCAAAGGAAACATCTTTTAATGCCCAAAATTCTTCCCGTGTTGGGTTGGGCATTTTTTTGCCACTAGGTTTGATGAATGTCTTGGCAAAAGATGTAACACCATCAGCAATTACATCCCGCAGCGCTTTGTAGTTACTTCTTCCCTCCTGCTGGTGAGCGATAATATATTTTTTGCTTAAATTCTCTACACTAATCATATTGTCTGACATCTGCATAGATCCTTGCTAAATTACGTCAGCAAATGACCGTTCCATTCTGCGGAAGTACCAAATGCCACTTACCAGTAACAGGGCAACTAGTCCTAGAGATAGTGTGAATCCAGTCCAGTAAAGTTTAGATTCTCCTCCTAAAATTGCCCAGCGAAAGCCATCAATGACGCCCACCATTGGGTTCAAATAGTAAAGCAAACGCCATTGCTCTGGCACAATGCTGCTACTAAAACCGACGGGCGATACATATAGGCCAAACTGCACAATAAACGGTACAATATATCGGAAGTCTCGATATTCCACATTTAAGGCTGCCAACCACAGCCCGACTCCTAGTGAAGCAGCAAAAGCAATGCTAATAAATAATGGTAAGAATAATATCCGCCAAGTGGGAACAAAATTATACCAAGCCATCAGCCCTAAGAGAATCATTGCAGAAACAAGAAAGTCCACAAAGCTGACAATCACTGAACTGGCAGGGACAATCAAGCGTGGAAAGTAGACCTTAGAAATCAAGTTGGCATTACTAATTAGGCTACTGCTACACTCACTTAGGGCATTGGAAAAAAATTGCCAGGGTAGCAAGCCAGCAAATACCAGTATTGGATAAGGCGCTGCCCCCTCCGAAGGTAACTTTGCCAAATTTCCAAAGATGACGCTGAAAACGATCATTGTTAAAAAGGGTCGAATCAGTGCCCAGAGCATACCAATTACTGTTTGTTTGTAGCGTACTAGAATGTCACGCCAAGCCAGAAAATAAAATAGCTCTCGATAACGCCACAAGTCTTTCCAATACTGCTCATCCGTTCGTCCAACTTCAATTACCAACTCTGGCTTTGAGGTAATTTCTTTACTACTCATAATATTGATTAAAGACCACTGCTTTTAAGCATTAATTGACAAACTTAAAATCTTTGATGTTGTGATAGTTAAGCACCTTTGCTTGCCTGCGAGTAAATTCTCCAACAGAAGGGTTCCCTTGAGGATCAATCACTCCTGCTACCTGCCGCCAAAGCTCTTGTGGCGCTATAGAAACTTTATAAGTGCGATCATTCGACTTACAAACGTGATACCACTTTGTTTGGTTGCAGTGGTCACACCAAAAAGCTTCTAACCATTCTCCTCCTATGCTAACTGTGGTTTGGCTGGCTACTAACATTAATGCGCTTCGCCGACTTATACCCCGTTGCTGCAACTGCCCTGGCTGATCGGCAAACAATTGATATTTTTGACTCCTGCTTTCAAGGTAGCAGCCATGATTTGGACAATAGATATCTCGTCGTTTTGAACGTTTTCGATTTTGGTCACACCTTCTCTGCAATTTGACCTCCCACTCGATTAAATAGTGAAATCCAGAAGGTTACATTGGAGGGACTGAGATCAAAAAGACCATCGAAGCCCAACTCCTAAAAAGAATGCAAAAGTATTCAATTATAATGATGATTTTTTCCTTGCCGCTTAATTAATTTAATATTTATTACAATCAATACCTTTGCCAATTTACGAGGGTGAGTTGATATCTGAACTCCCTTTTCTCTGAGGCTTGGCAAAAACAATAAGTCCTAAAAATTCCTTCAAGGTTTCCCACAAGGTTTTTTAACGTATTGTCCGTAGTATCAAGGGTTTGATATTCCAAGCTACCTTATAAGCTAAACGCTTATGTATGGGTCATTTTGCCATTTTTGCCCAAATTTTTGTTGGCTCTTATTTTGGCAAAGGTATTGACAATTGAAAAGATTTAATTTTTAAATAGTTATCCTCCTACTAAACTAAAAGCTTTTAATATTGGATTGTTATCATAATATTTATATACCATATAACTAACCAAATATTCAGGGATTAAGTTTAAGTTGCTTAAGGTTTATCAAAATCATAAAAATTCAATAAACCTAAACATACTTACTTTACATCGCTTCGAGTCCTGGTGATTACCTCATCAAATACTATCTGCTGTAAAACATGCAAGTATTGTTGAGAGATAACTTTAGGTGTGAAGTGCGATCGCAAATACTGACGACCTGCTTTGCCCATTTGCTCTCCTATCTGTCGATCTCGATTCAGAAAGCGAATAAATTGTGCTAGACCTTGACCATCTCCATTGTCAAATGTTCCACCACAGTTTGCTTCAGCCATCATTTCTCTAAGATATGAAGTCTGCGAGCAAATTACTGCTATTGGTCGCCCAGAGGCTAAAGCTGAATATAGTTTGCTGGGAACAACTAAACCCTCTGTAGCTGAATCTACACTCACTAGTGATAGATCGCAAGCTGTTAAGGAATAAGGTAGCACTTGCTTGTCTTGATAAGGTAGAAACGTAAAATTGTTCAGCCCTAACCGCTCGACTTCCATAATTAATTCATCGCGTTTCGCACCAGCACCAATGCAAACAAACTGAATTGGCTCATCTTTTAGTTCTTTTGCAGCTTCCAACATTGTGTCGATATCATGACAGCGACCCATATTGCCAGAATAAAGTACGGTAAATTTGTTAACTAAGTTGTACTTCCAAGCAAACCAGTTTTCTCGCTTGGCAATTGGTACGATCGCTTCTGGGTTAGCCCAACTGTGAATTATCGAAATTTTATCAGCGACTTCAGGACAATGCGCTACTATCTTTTGTTTCATCCCCGGACTAAGTACTATAATCCCCTTAGCATTTAACCAAACCTGTTTGTTGATCCCACGCCACAAGCGCGCTAGCCAGCTACCCTTGGGAATTACCCCTAGTGCGATCGCTATATCAGGGTATAAATCATATAGGATGCAGACATAGGGCAATCTAAATAAGATATAAGCCAGATATCCAATCACTGGCAAAAATGGGGGAGCTGTAGTTAATAACAGTATATTGTTACGACGCCAAGCTTTGAGGAGATAGAGCATAGCACGTAAGGTATATAGCACGCCATTAACAGCTTTACCACGAATCCTTCCCGGCCAGAGTTGGGCACTACGTGATCGCTGAATTCGGACTTGGTCAGCCCATTCAACTGTTGGGGCCGTATGAGAGCTAAACGCATATCCTGGCTGGCTTGTAAAGACTTCAATATCTACCCCTTGCTTCCCTAACTGGTTCACTAGTTCTTCAATCAACTGCCCTGTAGCAGCATAATCTGGGGGGAAAAATTGAGTGACTACAGACAATTTAATTGATTTTTGGGCTTTTACTGAATATTGATTCTTCGCATCTAACTGAGTATAAATAGATTGCAAAAATTTATTATTAATCCATTTATTAAGTCTCATACGCTATGTCCTAGTCTGAAAAAGGAAAGTTTTCTTTAAATACGTCGCTGAAATAAACCTAGCCATTAATTTTTATTATTAAATATATCATGACTGATAACTGCCTACATTACAACTCATGTCAAACTAATCTAAATTTAGTAGCTCAAAAACTTTTCCAGGCCCTTACCAGCCCTTCAATTGAGTTTATGAACATAATTTACGGCAATACTGTTAGAGTCTGCTTTTCAATGAATAAGCAGCAACAAACTATTTGACAGTAGATAAATCTTTTTTGTGGTGAAGGCTTAAGGTACTTGCCATTCCGCTATGAGAATGCACTAATATTTATTAAGCGAACCACCATTGCACAGCGTCTCCTAGATACAGGAGAAGGAAGAACCATTAAGTGTAAATTTACAGAAGATTAGTATCGCTTCAATTTTAAAATAGATACTTAACAGTAGTAACCTCTATTTCTCCGTAAAGGCAACTGAGAAATTTAGAGCGCTGTTTGAATTCAAACCTAGTGTACTTCCTTTTGAGCAATGTTTATTTGGTTTTTTGCGGTTTTTTATCACATAAATAAGTTGTTTAGGTTCTGCTGTTAGTTAGATTTAACGTTAGATTTTTACACTACCATGTTTCAAAATGAAATCAAGTTCTTCATTAAAAAAATATATTTTCATAACGGAAAATTTATAAAGGAATAACAAATTTAAATTAAATTTAAGTAAGTGAGCGATAAAATTTCTAAATATAGAACAAAATGTAGATTTAGCACATAGCTTATAAATTCGTTGTTTTACTGTTTTGACAAAACTAAACATATATCGGTTTTATTGCACTTACTTGTATAAAATAAATGTTTTACCATTTATAAGCTCTATACACCAAGCTATTAACTAGCAAACTGCAATAGATCAAATGCTAAATATCAGGTTTTAAACATCATATTGTCAAATAACTAAAAAGCTATTTATAAAGTAGATATAAACATGGCTGGTCGGTGGTGCAACAAGAAAACGTGGGAAACGTCTGAACAAGGTAGATGAATTCCGGAAAATGCTAGATGGAATGTCTACTGTGTGGTCATAACAAGGTTCATAAGCATAGGAAGACGAGCAAAGGAAGTCAGAGATACTACTGTCCCCATTGCCAACAAAGTTTCACAGACACTTTTGATACCCTCTACTATCGCCGCCATTCAAATGCCGAGGAGGTTCGGCTCATCCTTCAATCCCATGCCGAAGGGAGCAGTCTGCGAGGAGTCAGCAGGATTAGTGGCAGGGCTTACAGAACCGTTGCCTCCCTGGTGAGAGTAGCCAGTCAAAAAGCGCAAATGATGCACAATCAAGAAGTCAGACAGATAGAAACAGAGAAACTCAGTGCTGATGAGATGTGGTTAGTCGTCAGCTATTTTAACTGGATTTGGGAAAATAGTCGGTTAGGAACGACAGCGGCTCAGAGAGCGGGATTACAGCGCTTCCCGCTATTATGCAATACAGTTTTTCTCCTTGCCCTTTCCTAGCATAGCTTTCAGCTTTGAAAATGTACCTCAATTTACCTCATAGCTGCTGGAAGTGCTGTAACTGATGAGAAATAGACTTAGAACAACTTGGCTATCAACCCCACACTTCTTTGATGCACGACCTTATCGTAGTTGATCAAAATTTACATAGTTTGGTTTTTTTTGTGCCAATCTATTTATAATGTTTCTACCTGAATAAATACTATTCATGGACACTAAATAGCAACCTGCATTCAAGAAAAATCCTGGGATTTAATCATAAGTTTATTAGATAAATATCATAGGATAGATTCTTACTTATGCCCAAGCTACCTCACTGAAGTTTTTAAAACTCTTTCTACTTAATCCTGTCCAGTATATTACCAAATATTAAGCACATGATGGAGAATTCTTCTTCCAAATCCTCCAGTTCCAAGCATAGTAATAATTATGTATCTCCATTTCCTCAAAATCAACCTGTTCCCTGGGTTGAAGAACAAGAAGACAACTGGAACTTTCAAGAATTTCTGAGTATTTTACGGCGAAGATCATTACTCCTGGTAAGTGTAGCGATTGCTGTGATGCCACTTATAATGATTTACTTGGTAGTAAACCGGAAGCCTCCAGAATTTGAAGGTAGTTTTCAACTGCTAGTAGAACCCGTAAATGATGACACCAAAGTTGTGGATATCGTCAAAGACTCTAACTCACAGAACTCTAGTTTAGATTATGAAAGCCAAATTCAAGTTCTTAAGAGCCCTGAATTGATGATAAGCACTCTTAAAGAGTTGCAAGCCTCCTATCCAGAAATAAATTATTATTCTCTTCTCCAGTCTCTGAAGATTATTCGGTTAGGGGAAACCAAGATTATAGAAGTTCGTTATCAAAGTAGCAATTTCAAGCAAACTCAAGTTGTACTAGAGCGTCTAGCAGAAAATTTCTTAGACTATAGTCAAGTAAGAAGGCAAACTAAGTTACGTCAAGGGGTTAAATTTATTGAAAAACAATTGCCATCTATACAAAATCGGGTTGATCAGATTCAAAAAGAATTGCAAGTTTTTCGACAAAAGTACAATTTTAGCAATCCTGAAGCCCAAGGAACACAAGTTGCTTCACAAACTGTTGACTTTTATGAAAAGAAACAAACAATTGATCTACAGTTAGCCCAAGCTCGTGCTAATATTGCTATCCTGCAAGGAAAAAATGGAGCAACGACAACGCTGAATAGTGCTCCTTTATATCAACAGTTGATTACTCAAATACGTCAATTAGATGTTCAGATTGCTACAGAATCAACTCGTTTGCAAGAAGAAAATCCAACGATCCAAATATTAAAAGAGAAACGAGCTAGTCTTTTACCTTTGTTAAGTCAGGAGTCAGAGCGCTTATTGGGTGTAAAATTTGCTGAAGTGGCGACGCAACTTCAGACGTTAGAAGTACAAAGCCAAGAACTTGCCAAAATAGAACGTAACCTTGCACAACAGCGCAACCAACTGCCAGTTTTAACTCGACAATACACTGACTTACAGCGCAAATTACAAATTGCTACAGAGAGTTTAAATCGCTTTTTACTAACCCGCGAAAATCTCCAAATTGAAATATCCCAAACAGAGCTTGGTTGGCAATTACTTCAAGCACCAACTACACCAGAGGTTCCTATTTCTTCATTTAATAGCCAACGCAGCTTTATCGTGGCACTACTTGCAAGTATCTTCTCAGGAATTGGGATTGTCTTACTTGTAGAAAAGTTAGATAATACCTATAATACTGTTGATGATCTGAAAAAAAAGCTCAAACAGCCATTGTTAGGAAATATTCCTTTTGAAAAGCAAGTTCAAAGTAAGAAAAACCACACTTTTAATCAAAAGATATCCTTAGCAAATATAGATAATCCTTTTTCTCTGAGAATTCCTGGGTTAGCTGTTTTACCAGATCAAGAGTATGGTGACTCTTCTACTTACTTTTCAGAAGCCCTACGGGTACTTCATACCAATATCAAACTACTGAGTTCCGATCATCCAATTCGCTCCATAGTTATTAGTTCAGCTATGCCTGGTGATGGTAAGTCTACGATTGCTCTCCATCTAGCTCAAATAGCTACAACAATGGGACAACGAGTCCTGCTTGTGGATGCTGATTTTCGTAAACCCACAATTCACGACCTATCAAATTTAAATAATCTATTCGGATTAAGTAATTTAATTTCTACAAACTTGTCAGTGGGAGAAGTAATACGAGAGCTACCTTCTATGAGCCAATTATCTGTAATTACTGCTGGTCCAATACCACCCGATCCCACAAAGTTGCTCTCATCTCAAAAAATGAAGCAACTAATGGCAGATTTACATAACAATTTTGACCTAGTAATTTATGATGTTCCTCCCTTGCTGGGATTAGCCGATACTAGCCTAATAGTACCCCACACTGACGGGCTTTTGATAGTAGCCAGAATTCACAAAACAAATTCTTCAATGCTAAAAGTCGCTTTAGATAACCTGAAAATTTCTCGGCTAAATATATTAGGCATAGTTTGTAACGGTCAAAAAATGTAAGGGGATGTCTGAAAATTAACATCTGCCTGAGACTATTATGTATCATCTGTGAGAGGTTAAGATAATTGCACATTTGTCAAGAGGGTGCAGGAAAAGGCGATAAATCTAGCTTGGAGACTGTCTTTCGCAGATATTTAACCATGCCTAAGTCTTGATTCTCTGGGGCAGCGAAGTACTTAATCGGGTCATCCGCTTTGCCTTTGTCATTTGCGACACTAAAATGGTACAAACCGCGAAATATCATCTCCAGAGAAATGCGGTCAAATGGCAGAGATAATTCGTCTGCAACAGCATCTCCCAAGTCAATCAAAACAGCATAAAATAACCAAGTAGCCCAGACTTGTAGCTTGATACCATCCTTTCTTCTTCCAAAGTTCCAGCAGCGATCGCATATTTATCCCAAACATTCTCAAACACAAAAATAACCGTTCTTCTAATCCTATTCAAAAACCTCTCTAACTGTTCAGACACTAAATCATAATACTTTTGCAAAATCAACTCCTTAGCTTCATCCTCAGTAATCACACCTCTACAACCGTCCATTAAATCCTGAATATTAACCATAAAACTATAGAGGCACGGACAATTCAGAGAGAAAAAAAGAGATTTTACGAGTCACTTTGAAATGGCTAGTCCTACAAGAGTTAAAAATCTTGACTCCTTACTCTGGAAGCTTCTTTATATTTGGCAATGGCGAACCAAGGACGCTCAGATTTAGAACATGACCACCAGTAACTAAATAAACAGTTTCGCTGATAGCACCTAGCTGACGCACTAAAGAACCCAGGCGATCGCGGAACGTCCTCCCAAGGGGATAAGCTGGTACTACACCCCAACCTACCTCTTCTGCTACAAACAGGATATCAGCAGCAACCAAATCCACCGTCTCTAACAACTCCACAAGGATGTTTTCCCAGGTAAATTCGTCTTGTTCCAGGAGATTAGCTACCCAAGTTCCTAAAGAATCAACTAAAAGGCAGGTATAGGGTTTCGCATCAGCAAGGGTAGCAGACAATTCCACTGGTACAGATAGAGTTACCCAGTCTTGGGGACGACGTTGTTGGTGTTCTAAAATGCGTTGATGCCACTCTTGATCATCTAGATTATCGGTGGCTGTTGCTACGTAAACAACTACTTTTCCTGACTGCATGGCCAGAGTTTCTGCCCATTCACTTTTACCAGAACGTGCTGGGCCTGTTACTAAAATGACTTTACCCAAAGTTGTTTCCTGAGAATTTTAACAATAAGTAGCTATAGGAATCCGGTTTGATTACTGAAATCACTTGCGTAGGTAGGCAATAGGCAAAAGGCAATAGGCAAGAGGATTTCAGAAGATTAAGGTGTACCGAATTTTTTTCAAAAATCAAATATGAGTCCTATAGTATGGCTTGGTGTCAATTCAGCTACCAGTTGCTCTGAGCAACTGGTTAAAGGTAATCAAACTTTCGCCACATTGTACTAGTTGCAATGTATCATCGAAGTTTTTACTTCATGAGTGAGATTTTTGGTTTTAAATAACTTTTAAGAGATAAAATTAGCACCAGCATCATTGATGCCACGGCTGGCAAAAGCCGAAAATCCCAACAACCCCATTCTTAATTATTCAACACCATTGGGGACAGCAAACTTTAGGATGTCTTTATGAACGCAGGCTTAAAACGCATTGAAGCAACTCTACACGATTTAGGAAATCGCGGCACTGCCTCTGACGCTGAAACAAGTGATTCGACGACAAAACGGCCTTTCTCCTTTAGAATCAGCGTCGGAGCTAACGAACCCACAGACAATACACAAACTGCATCCTCCCAGGATAGAGAACTCAATACACAAGAACAAACAGTTGATCTCGGCGTAGATACTGAGAGTGATTATCCTCCTGAACAAAATTTCTTTCCTCACCATGACTCTGTGCAAACCTTTCAAGCACAAGAGAACGGTAGCAAAACACCCAGCCTACCCAAGTTGAAAACTCCGACCTTTAGTAGCCATCGCCACGGAGCCAATCCAGCATTGGCGATGAATCTATTGCAAGAAATTCAAGAAACTGTCGCTGGTTGGCAAATAGAACTGCAAAATATCTTGCAGCAAATTCAAGATATTTATTTAGAAGGCCCAATTGTCAATGGCTGGTTAGAATCTAATCCCCAGGAACCAGAACCGGGAGGAACCGCAACACTGCGCCACGCAGAAGTTGGCCGCCTAATGGACTACGTAGAAGAAATTTGCGCGACTGGTGGCAAAGTATCCTATCAATCATCTAGTACTGGCTACCGCCTCTGTGGTGTGGACGATGCTGGTAAAGTCTGGTCGCGCCCATGTCCGGCGGATCAGGTTCCCAATATTAGCATGGCGATCGCTCGTTACCAAAAGTTACGTCAACTGTTAGGGCGCAAACAATCCTTAGAAACCCGCCTGAGTCAACTAGCCCAAACTCTTGTAGTTTTACACAGCCATATTCAACAAACATGAAGTTTTAAAGATTATATCCGAAGAAACTCGGTTGGTGGGTCAGTAACTTTTGGTTTAGATTAACTCTCAGCAGGTGTACGTTAGATTTAATATTTTAATCTCAAATCGTTCGACTGAGCGTACCCCTACGGGGAAGCAAGCTACGCGTAGCGTCTCAGAGAGAAACCGAAGTCCCAAATCTCAAATCGAAAATTAAATCTATGCCAGACACCCAAATCTCTGCCATTATCTGTACTCACAATCGAGATAACTATTTAGGAGCTGCAATTGATAGTCTTTTAGCCCAAGATTTCGGTGCTGACTTTGAAGTTGTAGTAGTTGATAATGCTTCTAGCGATCGCACTCGTGAGGTTGTAGAACAAAGAACCCACAATCCGCGCCTGAAGTATGTCTTTGAACCCACCGTTGGTTTATCGGTCGCCCGCAACACGGGTGCAAAAGTGGCTAGTAGTGATATTCTTGCTTATTTGGATGACGATGCCGTTGCTACCAAGGGCTGGCTACAAGTTTTATATTTTGCCTATTATAATAACTCTAAACTAGCGATCGCAGGTGGCAAAGTCACTCTCCTATGGCCTCAAGGAATCCAACAACCCCGGTGGCTATCTCCGGGGCTAGCTGCAAATCTGGGTGCATACGACTTGGGTGACAGTATCACATACATTGAGCAACCTGGCTTAACACCCAGAGGCTTAAATTACTCCATCCGCCGCAGTTTCCTAGAAGAAATTGGCGGTTTTGATCCTCACCTCGGTCGAGTAGGGAAAAATCTATTATCTAATGAAGAACTGCAAATGACCGAATTTGCCCTACAGCGTGGTTGGCAAGTTGCCTATCTTCCCGAAGCACTAGTCGCTCACAATGTTGCCCCAGAGCGCCTCCAACGCTCCTGGTTTTTAAACCGAGGCTGGTGGCAGGGTATCAGTGAATGCTATCGAGAACAACTCGCTGGTAAAGCTGGCATCGCTCAATTGCAGCGAGGTAGCGAACGATTTGTGCGCGGCTTGTATAAAGCATTACAATATTTCTCTGATCCAGCAGAACGGTTTGACAAACTTGTATATGCTTACGGTCAGATTGGTTACTTAAATGCTGCTATTCAAGGTCTTTTATCTCCATCAAATAAGAAATAACCAACAACATAATTTATACTCCTATGACATCTAAAATACCAGTTTCCGTACTCATTCCGGCAAAAAACGAACAAGTGAACTTGCCTGCCTGTCTCGCTAGCCTCAGCAGAGCAGATGAAATATTTGTAGTAGATTCTCAAAGTACCGATAACAGCGTTGAAATTTCTAAAAGTCACGGTGTAAATGTCGTGCAATTCAGCTTCAATGGACGCTGGCCTAAAAAGAAAAATTGGTCTTTAGATAATCTACCTTTTCGCAACGAATGGGTGCTAATTGTAGATTGCGATGAGCGCATTCCCCCCGAACTTTGGGAAGAAATTGACCAAGCAATTCAAAACAATGAATATACAGGTTATTATCTCAACCGCCGCGTATTTTTCTTAGGCAAATGGATTCGCTATGGTGGTAAATATCCCGATTGGAATCTGCGTTTATTTCAGCATAAAAAAGGTCGCTACGAAAACTTAAATACTGAGGATATTCCCAACACTGGTGACAACGAAGTTCACGAACATGTAATTTTGCAGGGGAAAGTTGGGTATCTCAAAAATGATATGCTCCACGAGGACTTCCGCGACCTTTACCACTGGTTAGAACGACATAACCGCTATTCCAATTGGGAAGCTAGTGTTTATTTTAATATTCTCACAGGTAAAGGTGATAGCGGTACCATCGGAGCTAATCTATTTGGTGATGCAGTCCAACGCAAGCGCTTTTTGAAAAAAGTGTGGGTACACCTGCCACTTAAACCCATTTTGCGGTTTGTTTTGTTTTATATTATTCAACGCGGTTTTTTGGATGGCAAAGCCGGATATATCTATGCACGCTTGCTAAGTCAATATGAATATCAAATTGGGGTTAAACTTTACGAATTACGCAACTGTGGCGGTCACTTAAATACTGCAACTATCCCCAAGGAGGGAGCAGGGGAGCCAGTGAGCAGGGAAACAGAGGGAGAACTATTAACCATTGACTCCTAACTCCGCCAATTTTAGATTTTGAATTTTGGATTGAAGGAAAAATTTAAAATCTAAAATCGTTCGACTGAACGCTCACGACAAGTCTAAAATCTAAAATTGAATGACAAATGATCAACCTTTCGTAGATTTACGCAAATATGACCAATCTTGGTTTGATCGAGGCCGTCCAAGTTGGTATGTTTTGTTATGGTGGTTTGTACAAGCGATCGCCTTTCCCCTCACTCCTCAACCGCTAAATATTCTGCGTTGCGCTCTGTTACGATTATTTGGCGCTCATATCGGTAAAGGTGTATTAATTCGACCCACCGCCCGCTTCACCTACCCTTGGAAAGTTACCATTGGCAACTACAGTTGGATTGGAGATAATGTAGTTTTATACAGCCTCGATCAGATCCATATCGGTGAACACTGCGTAATTTCGCAAAAAAGTTATCTGTGTACTGGTAGTCATGATCTCCAAGACCCTGCCTTTGGGTTGAAAACAGCGAGTATCACCATTGACAATGGTGCATGGGTAGCAGCAGATTGTTTTATTGCTCCAGGAGTGCAAATTGGGGCTAATGCTGTGATTGGCGCTCGTAGTAGTGTTTTTACTAATATGCCTTCTGGGCAAGTTTGTTGGGGAAGTCCCTGTCGTCCGAATACAGTTCGGATAAAACTTGATTCCCCCACAACGCTGTAATTTTAGGAATAAAATAATTAATTAATAGGAGGTGGCAACCTCCTGCGTTGAATTAGTAGGAGGTGGCAACCTCCTGCGTTGGAGAAGTGTCTCATCTTAAGTAGTAGACGCCATAATCCAGAGCGTCAATTAGATACTAATGTGATTAGATGGTCAGCATGAAATTCCAACTTTACTTAGGCTTTTTATTTTCTCAGATTAAAGTACGTCATTGGTGGGTAAGTGTCCTCTTGTGGATTGCTTTGGTTGTGCCAGCTCAAGCGTCTGTAATCCTGCGCGTGGCAATTGAGAGGGAGGTTAATCAGGTAAAAGTAGGCAGTTCCACCACTGGGATCGTCAAGGATAGTACCGGACGGACTCTCGGACAGTTGCCAGCGATGAGTGCATATTATGCCCAAGCCGTTCCTGGCGGAGTGGCTTTAGACAAGTGGCAGTCTGGTTTATTTTGGATTGAGCCAACAGGTAAAGGATTCGTTTATATTGGCGATCGCTGGTATCGGGGCAGAACTCTGGTTGTTCCCACAGATAAAGGCTTAACTGCTGTTAACTGGGTTGATGATCAAGAATATCTCTACAGCGTTCTTGGTGGCGAAATGGATGCTAGCTGGCCCCAAGAAGCTCTAAAAGCTCAAGCGATCGCAGCCCGTACCTATGCCCTCTACGAACGAGAAAAGCAACGGAATAATCCCATTTACGATTTAGGCAATACCCCAGATCGTTGGCAAATTTACAAAGGTGTAATTAGTGAATCTCCTGCTACTTACAAAGCAGTTGATGCCACAGTAGGACAAGTACTAACTTACAAAAACCGGATTATTCTCTCAGTCTTCCACGCTTGTTCTGGAGGACACACCGAAAATGTCGAAGAGGTTTGGGGAAATACCCTGCCTTACCTGCGTGCTGTTCAAGACTACGATCAAAATATCCGCCAGTGTAGTTGGGTGAAAACCTTCTCGCCTAGTGAAATTAGTACTAAATTTCCTGAGGTGGGCAATGTCAAAGATATGATTCCAGAAACATTCTCGCGTTTCCGTAGTGTTAAAGTCTTAAAAATTGTTGGCAGCAAGGGTACAAAGATGCTGAGGGGCGAGGAAGTGCGGACAGCCCTGAAACTAAAAAGTACCCGTTTTACCGTTGCCAAGGGAGCAGATGGTAGTTTTGTACTCCAAGGGCTTGGCTTCGGTCATGGTTTGGGCATGAGTCAGTGGGGGGCGTACAATCTCGCTCGGAAAGGAGTGAATCACCTGCAAATTTTGGGGCATTATTATCAAGGTGTAGCTCTCACACCCATTCAGGCGAAGTAATCAGGGGCTGGGGACTGGGGGAAAAAGAATAACTAATGCCCCATGCCCCATACCTAATATCCCCTTTCATTTAACGTCCGACTACGAGACTGTTGAAACTGACATTAAAGGCTTTTTCTTCGCTACTCTCAGTGCACCCACAGCAAATAGACCAAGGGCGGCGGCTGTGGTAGGCTCAGGTACCTTTTTAGGTGGTGGTGGTGGGGGAGTGTAGAAAGGAGCTTCTCCTTTGAGTTTGCTACTTTCCTCACGATTGTTTCCAGAACCGACACTCATTAAGCGCACTCCAAAGCTTTGCCCAGAAAACTGAGCTAAAGTTAGAGCTTTTGAATTGTGCGATAGGGTAAAGGTTGTCGATTGAATGTCGCCTTTTGCCCCACCTATACCTTCTTGACCAATTTGTACCCCAGCATCAAAGAAGTTTATCGGGCCATTCTTGCCCCCGCCGTTCAGATTGTTGTTACTGCTGCCAACAGTGTTAACTGCTCCGGCAGTCCCAAATTTGCTGGCTGTTATATGTGTACCTGTCACTTGGATACCACTGAGAAGCGTATCGTCGAAAATGTTGAAGAAGACTCCGCGGATGTCAGCAATTGTGTTGCTCCCAGTCGCTAAATAATCTACTTTAAACTGAACTTTACCAGCTCCTGCTATTGCGTCATCCAAGGTAAACTTTACCTGAGTATCCGCGCCTGTGAAATCATTGATAGTGAAATTCATCGAAGCGGCATTAGCTGGGGCAAAAGCGGAAGATGATATCACAACGGCAGTAGCAGCTAAAAAAGAAGGTATTGCTGCGATGGAAAAAAGATGTTTCATGTTAATCGATATTTGCAAAACAAAATGGTAAGACTCATTGCGGATGATAGGAATTTGCTGCTTCCTACCTATCTAAAATCAGATGCACCTAGTTAAAAGCCTTTTACTAATCTAAACATGGAATTAGGAGTTGTCTATGATACAAGCCTTAAGTTCAAAAAGACTTTATTTTTGGCTTCATATAAGATAAACCCCAGTATTAATACTGGGGTTTGTTAAAACAAAAATTTATTTAAATGCAGTATTTACCCGCAGTCAACGGCATATTGAATCAACTGGGCAAGGCGCTGACGTAGGGTTTCTAATCCCAAGCGCTGACTCGCAGAAATAAACACCGCTAAGGGAAATTCTTCCCTAGCTAAAGCTAGTGTCTCGCTATTCGCTTGATCAATCTTGTTAAAAATAACCAACGCCGGGCCAGGAGTTATTGGCATTTGTGCCAGAATTTCCCTAACTGAGCGAATATGACGCAACCAAGCGGGGTGAGACAAATCTACTAAATGTAGTAGGGCATCGGCTTCTGTGACTTCCTCCAAGGTGGCGCGGAAGGCATCCATTAATGATGCTGGCAGTTCGTGTATAAACCCTACCGTATCTGTAATGAGTATTTCCTGATGTTCATCTGTTTGGCCATGAGGAATTACCAGGCGGCGCGTCGTGGGATCGAGAGTGGCAAATAACTGATCGGCTGTGTAAACTTCTGCATTGGTGAGAGCATTCAGCAAAGTGGACTTGCCAGCGTTGGTATATCCAACTAAAGCCACTGAGGGAACTTCTTGATGCTGCCGTCGCTGCCGTAACCGTGAACGATGAGCTTGCAACTGGGTCACTTCTTTTTGCAGTCGGGATATGCGCTGCCCAATAGCACGGCGTTCTGTTTCTAGTTTTGTTTCACCAGGGCCACGAGTCCCAATACCACCACCCAATCGGGACATGGTGCGACCTCTACCAGCCAGTCGCGGCTGCATATATTCTAATTGTGCTAGTTCTACTTGCAACTTACCAGCACGAGACTGAGCGCGTTGGGCAAAGATATCCAAAATGACTTCGGTACGGTCAACCACCCGGATACCAATTTGCATTTCTAAGTTGCGGACTTGGGAGGGTGAGAGATCGCGGTCAAAGACGACGAGATTGACTCCTAGTGTTTGGGCGGTTAGGGCAATTTCTTGCACCTTACCTTCGCCAACTACCGTCTGGGGATGAATGCGCGATCGCTTTTGTTGTATTGTCTGTAATACATCTCCCCCGGCGGTATCAACTAAACGTGCCAATTCCACGAGGGTATCTTGGAATTGTAGGGGAGTTATCTCACTGGTCATCAGCCCGACAATTAGCACGCGATCGTGGTCAGCATCGACTTCCTGGGCAATAAATTCGCGCTGGAATTCCGCTTCCAGATTTTCTACCAAGTCTACTAAATCCTGCTCTGCCAGATCATCCAAGTCCAGAGGTGGCGATATATTCCAACTTGGGGATTGGATTTGGCTTTGCTCTACCTTGAGAGCCGCAGGACTAGTAATCAGGGTGCGAGATTCTTGGGGTATCAAATGAGCTAGATAAGCTTCTTTGACATACCCAGTAGCACCGCCTCCTCGCCGTGTAAATCCCGTTCCGGTAATGTTTAGGACAACTAAGGCATCTAAGCGTTGCAGTGCCATCGCCGTGAGCGCCGATTCATTGGGCGGTTCTGGCTTGAGATGGGTGGCAATACAACGAATACCACTGAGTCGTTCTGCACCGTAACGGGGCAATTCCAGTGGTGGTATTTGCGTTTGACGCGGTGTACCTACCCCGACGCGAATCACTTGTCCACGACGGTTGATGTAGGCGCACACAGGCTGATTGACTTCTGTGCTAATTGCTGCCAGACGCTGGGAAAAGTCAGGCGTGGTGATGCGATCGCCTGGTATGCGCTGGTGATACAGCCGCTGTAGTTGCTTCAGCTGGCTGGACTTCAAACCTTGGAGATTTCCAAAAATAGTTTCTATAGGCGTTTATGACCAGTTAATGGCCCCCCGAATCCTTATATGTCTATTTTACATACAACAAGGTTAAGACTGCTAGCTCTCTCCTCTGAGACATACATTGTGAATTAGTCGTGCAGGGTCTTGATTTGAGGCTCTTTTGGTGGTATTCACCTGCATCCATGCAAACAGTCTGAATATTTTCATTGAGCGCAAGTTGTATAACAGAAGCTTCTCCTAAATCTAAAGAATTAAGTAAGAATGGAGAAATATTATTTAAGGGTATTTGTAATTTTTGTAGCCAATGTGCATCCTCAAATTCACTTACACCAAATCCCCTTGCACCTCCAACAAGTATTTCTTGACAAACTTCAAAGGGAACCAAGACCTGAGTATACAAAGATTGAAGAATTCTTAAATCTCCTATTGCTGCTATTATAGAAATAAGTGGTGCTGTGTTGATAACAATTATATTAGTTTCAAGCATTCTCTAAATCAGATATCAGTTCCTCTTCAGTTAAATCAATCATCGCTACACCATAACAGTGTAAGTTAAGTAAAAAAGTTACTCTATCTATACCTGCTAATTGTGCCGCTAAACCAGAAGAAATACGTTTCATTTCAAATAGTTTAACTGCCATTGCCATTTTTGCTTCTTGTTCAAACTGTTCTCGCGTTTGCTGTAAGGCATCTGGTAAAGTTTCTGGATAGTCAATTTTAAGTTGTGACATGATTTTTATCAAGATAATAGCTTTTAATTTTCAGTCGTCATAAAGTCCTTCGTCTTCTAGTATGTAGCCGTTCAAAAAAGCATCATGGCTACAGATGCTTTCGAGTTTTTCCCCATGAATTATGTTGTCATTCTCAGTTTCCCAGTCTTCACCATCTAAAACTGAGAATTCTGTTAATTCAGGGTCGTTAAAAAAATCTTCGGCTGTGGCGGCGATAAAAGGTTCTAGTATTTTGTGACGTTCTGCTATAGGTAGTCGGGCAATTTCTCGGAGAGATAGCCGTTTTTGCTGTTGAAGATTTGATGAGATACTATAATTTGAATCTTCAGTGTCTAAGTGTTGGTTATTGACTGTTTTTTTACAAGAAACTCAATAAAATCTAATACTTCTTGTTGCTTGTCATTCGAGAGAATTCGCAGATTATCTAATACAGCTTGTTCAATATTGATTGTTTCTGACATTTGATTTGCGTTCTTCAAGATAGGTTAACTCTTTAATTTGTCATTTATAAGTATTGCTTTTAATTTCAGTTGTTCTAAGTGAGGTGGTAAGGCGATCGCCACTCTTGAATCAACGCCTAAAACCGAGCATTTGCAAAAATCCCGTCACAGCCTGAGTTAATTTTTGCCATTTCAATTTTATAACGGCAATTCTCCTGTTGTCCCAAGCTTGGTGGTAATCTGGTTTAAATTTCAGTGCTTGGTCGTAGGATGCGATCGCTTCTTCAGTGCGTCCTAAATTGTCTAGCGCAATGCCCCGATTGTACCAAGCTTGGTGGTAATCTGGTTTCAATTTCAGTGCTTGGTCGTAGGATGCGATCGCTTCTTCAAAGCGTCCTAAATTGCGTAGCGCAATGCCCCGATTGTACCAAGCTTCGTGGTAATCTGGTTTCAATTTCAGTGCTTGGTCGTAGGATGCGATCGCTTCTTCATTGCGTCCTAAATTGCGTAGCGCAATGCCCCGATTGTACCAAGCTAGGTGGTAATCTGGTTTCAATTTCAGTGCTTGGTCGTAGGATGCGATCGCTTCTTTAAAGCGTCCTAAATCATCTAGCACAATGCCCCGATTGTACCAAGCTTGGTGGTAATCTGGTTTCAATTTCAGTGCTTGGTCGTAGGATGCGATCGCTTCTTCAAAGCGTCCTAAATTGCCTAGCGCATAGCCCCGATTGTTCCAAGCTTGGTGGTAATCTGGTTTCAATTTCAGTGCTTGGTCGTAGGATGCGATCGCTTCTTCAAAGCGTCCTAAATTGCCTAGCGCATAGCCCCGATTGTTCCAAGCTTGGTGGTAATCTGGTTT
>NZ_WBKM01000037.1 GCF_015714725.1 Nostoc sp. WHI | reverse complement strand
TGCCCCCTTTTTTAAGGGGGGTTGGGGGGATCAAAAGCCTGTGGGGCAACTCTAAAAGACTTGTGTGTACACCGTAGCTTTTTAAGGGGGGTTAGGGGGGATCAACAAGTGCCTAAAATCACAGCAAAATACTTTTCAAACATCCTCTTACAAACCTTGCAAAGAAATGGTATAAAATATTTTTAGAATGTTCTTGAGTACTTGATAAATCAAACTTTTTATAGGTATGACAACATCTAAAAATATTGCTAAATCCAACTTTTTAAGTTCTTTTCCGAATGATGATCCTCTATCTAAGATCGTTTTTTTGAGTCTTGGGTTGATAAGTATAGGGTTAGTTGCAGCAATTATTTGGAATTTGATAAATCGTTTAACAGCACCTCAACTTACTCTAGCGGCTGGCAATAAAACGGGGGAAAGCTATATCATCAGCGAAGCTATAAAAGAGGTAGTTGAACGCAGATCCAACATCAAAATTATTGTAGAAGCAACTGATGGCACAACAAGAAATCTAGAGATGTTAGAAGAGGGTAAGGCTCAGTTAGCAGCAGCTCAAGCAGATGTTGCAACTCAGGAAATGGATATGTTGGCAAACAGCAAGGCTAAATTAGCAAATCCTCAGGCAAAAACTGTAGCAGTATTATATCAGGATCTTTTTCAGTTAGTTGTTAGAGATCCCAAAATTGAGCAATTCGTTCAACTTAAGGGTAAAATCATTGCTATACCTGCTAGTGGTGGGCAATATAATTCTTTTCTCAAAGTAGCGGCTCATTACGGTCTGAGCGAAAACGATTTCAAAATTACAGGCTTAGACAGTAGCGGCAAACCTATTGCCAATTATGATGATCAAAATGCAGATATAGATTTTCGCAACCAAAGGGCAGATGCTGTGTTTCGCGTCCGCGCTTCAGGTAATAAATCTATCTTCGATCATGTGAAGAATAATCAGGGACGGTTACTGCCTATTCTTCAGGGGCAGGCAATGAAAATTAAGTACCCTACGTTGATAACCGCTATTATTCCCCAAGGCGCATACAGAGGCAATCCTCCTATGCCTACAACTGATTTGCCGACAGTAGCAGTACCCAGACTACTATTAGCAAGTGACAAAGTAGATGCCCGTGTAATTCAAGAATTTACTCGGATTATATATGAATATCGTCGAGAAATAGCTAATGCGATCGCTAAAGATCATGCTGAAATTAAACCCTTGATTGCTAGCATTAATCGCCCTAATACTACGGATAATATTAGTATTTCTCTTCATCCGGGGGCTTTCGCCTTCTATGAACGAGATAAACCCTCTTTTATCCAAGAAAATGCTGATTATGTAGCTTTGTTATTAACATTTATTTTGCTCATAGTTGAATGGTTTCGCCAATTTAAGTTATGGATTGAACGAAGTAGAAAAAATGAAGCTGATGAGTATCTTCAGTCAACTCTAAAGTTAATGAATGACAGTCAAACCAATCTTGATGATAGACAAAAACAACTGGATGATACCTTCAAAAAAGCGGCTGAAGCTTTGGTTGCAGAAAAGATTTCACAGGAGTCATTCCGAACTTTTAACGAAGCTTATAAAACTACTAGAGAAGCAATAGAACGAGACAGACAACTTGCTCAGGAAGCCATTGAACAAAAGCAGAGAGAAGTTTCTGCTAAATACATCAAGGCAGTGGTTAAATTATTACAAGATAGCCAGCTAAATCAACATCTAATTCAACAAGAGCTAGATAAAATTCTTGCCCAAGTAGCAAATGATTTGGTGAGAGAGAATATCTCTCAAGAATCATTCAGGACTTTTGTTGATGCTTACAAAACCACAAGAGATAAAATTGTTAATAAAAGTTGAGAATTATAAATAAGTGGCTAGGTGTTGTCAGCCGTGAGTAGGGGAATTGCGTATATACTGAAGATCAGCGTCTGTACTATTTGCGATTATGGAGATGGTCTTCAATTACACTCGTCTTAAGTACAAAAGTTAAAATTTATACAATATAAATCCAAAATTATACAATACTTATACATTGTAATGGCTAAGGTTTTCATCAACTTCATGGAAAATTAATTGTGTACAGGTACTACAGTAGTAATCGTAGTTACTAAGCAGAGACGGGCGTGAATCTACCCTCAACAGGAACACGTAAAGCAAAACTAGCGCAACAGCAAATCGCCCAATCAATAATAGGCAGCAAGGCAGCATTATGGTTATGGTGACCGCTACTAGTCCCAAAATTCTGATTGTCGATGACGACTTCGGCGTCCGAAATCTCGTATATCGTTTTTTAAGTCGGAAATATCAAATAGAGTCGGCAGCAGACGGTAAGACTGCCTTATCGTTATTTGAGCAATTCAACCCAGCCTTAGTGATTCTGGACTGGAATTTGCCGGATGTTAATGGCTATAACCTCTGCCAAGAGATGCAGAGTCGTAATAATGTTTTAGTGATGATACTCACTAGTAGGACTGACGAGGCTGATAAAATTAAAATCTTAAGCGCAGGTGCTGATGATTTCATGACTAAACCGTTTAGTCTTGCAGAAATTGAAGTTAGAGTAGAAGCTCTTTTGAGGCGGATACGCTACATTAACACCTCGCCAACACAACGTATAGTTTTCAAGCAGCTAGCAATTAACCCAGAGGGGCGGGAGGTAACACTTAACGATAAGCCTCTCACCTTAACAGCTCTGGAATTTAATATCTTACATTTTTTGGCAAGTCATCCAGGTCAGGCTTGGAGTCGCCCACAGTTAATCCAAAAAATTTGGGGTTGCGACTACGCAGGAGATGGACGGGTGGTTGATGTGCATATTGGTCAGTTGCGTAAGAAGATGGAAGTCGATGCCAGCATACCGGAGTTTATTAAAACTGTGCGGGGCTATGGTTACAAGTTTGAAGCGCCTGACGAGATTACTAATTTGTAATTCGTAATTCGTAATTCGTAATTCGTAATTAATCAGTACTTGCACTATTGTTTACTAATGGAGAAAAAAAGTGCATTTAGGCATGGGGTAATAATTATAAATTATCATGACATCTGACTTACCTAAATACTTTTACTGAGGCTTGACCCTATAACTTGCGTTAATTTGGGGCGTTGATACAAACTGATTCGGTGATTTCGTGTCTGCTCAAGCCTCAGACAGTAACTTTATTACTTTTAATATATCGTCTCAAGATAAGTTCAAAAAAAATCAAAATGTACAAAGCTTATCCGAAGTTTCGCCTATAGGTAAAATTTGGGATAAACACAGAGCTAATACTGATAAAGTCTTGCATTATTACGCCAAAGCAGACGAAGATTATTTTCAGCAATATGCTTGGCGGATGAGAATGTGTTCCGAGTTGCTGAAGTTTCAATTAGTGCCAGAAGAATCGGAAGGTATTCTCAAGTTAAAGCTATCAGATGCCCGATTTTGTAGAGTTCGTCATTGTCCGGTTTGTCAGTGGCGGCGATCGCTCATGTGGAAAGCAAGGGCTTACAAAATTCTCCCACAGGTTGTCACTGATTACCCCAAGCACCGTTGGCTATTTGTCACCTTGACTGTAAGGAATTGCCAGATTGAGGAACTCAGGGAAAACTTGGATTCGATGAATAAAGGTTTTAAGCGATTCACTGAATTGAAAGCATGGCCTGCGAAAGGTTGGGTGAAGTCCACAGAAGTAACTAAAGGTAGAGATTGAGTCTCAGCACACCCGCATTTACATATTTTGGCAATGGTGCCGCCTTCGTATTTCAGTCATGGCTATCTTTCTCATGCCAAATGGGTAGCGTTGTGGCAGCAGTGCTTGCGGATTGATTACCAGCCTGTTGTTCATACTAGCGCGATCGCAAAACATCATAACCCATCACTACTTATCCCTGAAATTCTCAAGTATCAGGTGAAAGAGTCAGATTTGGTGGGTGATAGAGAATGGTTTTTAGAGTTAACCCGTCAATTGCATAAAAGTAGAGCGATCGCTGTTGGGGGTATACTCAGGCAGTATATGCGCGAATTAGAGGAGAAAAACCAAGACCTCATTGATGAAAGTGAAGAGACAGATGAGGTAGATGGAGAAAGTTTGTATTTCCGATGGGAGCGCAAGTTACAAAGATTTAATATAGAGTGACATCAGCGATACAAGAACAGCCTCATAATCCTTACATGAAAAGGATTACATAAGTTTAGAACCGTAAATCCTGTGACTTAATCCGGCGAAAGGACAAAGACCAGCGATCAGATACAACCGGAAGTAGTTCATGGGGAATACTAGAATCAAACTTAATAACCTGACCATCTTCAAGCTGATATTCCTGATTACCGATGCGGAAAGTAGCATGTCCAATATTTACTAATACTACCAAAGGTTCAAAAACAGAGTGGTCACAGTGTTCGATCATGCCACCACCTGGACGATAATGGCAGAGTAAGGCACAATCCCATCCTGGAAGAATGCGATCGCCAAGTCGATTAACCCTCGCATCCCAATGTCCTTTCTTGATTTTCGCATTAGGCTTTAGTAGTATTACCTCGTATCCAAACCATTTGTGAGTTCGATCAAAAGCAACCCGACTAGAAGACATTGACTTCATGCCAAATTGATGATTAGTCCAATCATGAAGACTTTGAAGGTCAGTACGAACGTATCCAATAGTTATATCGGAATTCATTATTAACTCCTAAAAATCAAAATTCATTAATCCAAAGTGAAAAAAAGAAGTAAATCCTATCCACTCAAGCAGTAAACAACTGTATTTCACTCATTACTCCAAGCGTTAGCTGGCTCAATCTTCGTTACAACACGAAGGGCACAAAAAAAAGAAATCCCAGCCACCCAACGAGTGGATGACTGGTTAAATTGCCTTTACTTGAAGCTAGTAAATAGCTTCGATGATTTAGTTGTAAAATCTCAAAATAGATTGGGAAAAATAACAATGACTAATCCAAAGCCTATTCGCACAGTTCGTCGAGGAAGAATATTCCCTGATATTCAGTGGTCAGAAGAAAAAAAAGCTCAATGGAAAGCTGAACAAGAGGCATTTTACCAACGCTCTAAAGTTATTTTTGACCGAGTTCAGCCAGAATTAATCAAAAGTCACCACAACTGGTATGTAGCTGTTGAACCTGAGAGTGGAGACTATTTTACTGATACAGATGAATTAGCTGCTATAAATAAATCTCGTCAGCAGCACCCGAATACTCCGGTGTTTATATTTCGGATTAATGAAACAGGAATAGCTGGCACAATATGATTCAAGGCAGCTTTGGTGATGAGGAACAGCTATTTTTTGAAATAGAGTTGATTACTGCTGATGGTTTAGAATTACCTGTCGATGCCATGCTAGATACAGGATTTTCAGGCTGGCTAGCCATTGACAAGCAGGATTTAGAGGAATTTGATTGGGTGTATTTAGGTGAACGAAATATGCAACTAGCAAAGGGGGAAGCAAAGTTTGATATCTACGCTGGAAAAGTGCGAATAGATGGACAAGAGTTTAATATCCCTGTTTATGCAGGTGATGGAGTTTCAGAAGTTTTACTCGGTCGTGAGTGGCTCAAAAATCGACGGTTGGTAGTGGATTTATCAGCAGGATTGTTAACCCTAGAAAACAGTTGAGAAAAATAAATTGGTAAGGTATAAGAGCGAGTGATTTAAACTATCCTTAAGAAATCACCTTCATGCTGACTTCACTGTTAGGGACTCGCGTAAAAATAAAATACCAGCTAGACAATCTGTATGAAGTAGAAGATTCCAAAATTTCATTGGTACATTATTAAACCGCAAGTCCCTTACTGCTAGCTGTAATCCCAATGCATCCAGTAATTTCCTCAGACAATAAAATTCAATTTCTCCTTGCTCAGATAACATCAAGTCGAGTTGCTCATAGGATTGTTTAACTTGCGCTGGAAACCGATCAATTCCACCCTGTGCCTCAATCACATTTGTGAGCGCTTTTCCTAACATTTTAGGATCACCCTCTTCTATAACTACTTCGATATAAGATGCTGCTTCTAGTGGGTCTTGGAGATGTTTAATTAGTCCTTCGTGATAGCTTACACTTCTAGGCATTATCTTTACTCCTATAGTCTTTCCAATATTCCTGAGCTTTACCAATATCTCGTTCCTGAGTGCTTTTATCTCCACCACACAAAAGAATAATAATTGTTATCCCTTCTTGTCCAAAGTATATGCGATAACCTGAGCCATAGTCGATTCTCAATTCAAAAACACCTTCTCCAACTGACTTACAATCACCTAAATTACCATCTTCAACTCGGTCAAGTCTGGCTCTTATTTTAGCTTTTGCTCTTCTATCTCGCAGAGAATCAAGCCATTCATCAAAAATATTTTTTCCATCTACTGTCAGGTAATCCCTAATTTCTCTTGGTTGCACTTCCATGATTCTTTGGACAAGTCTATTTATAAATCATGAAATAATTCATAGTTTTCTCGCCGCCAATCTTTGACTAACCAACTCAGCCGCTAAATGTATTGCTGCTTTCATACTCGTAGCATCAGCAATTCCCTTACCCGCAATATCAAACGCTGTTCCATGATCTGGTGAAGTGCGAACGAAAGGAAGACCAATAGAAGTATTAACTGCCCGATCAAACGCCATCAGCTTTACAGGAATTAAGCCTTGGTCGTGGTAAAGTGCTAGATAAGCATCAGCAGGATTTTGTACTAAAGAATTTCCATACCAAGCTTGACCAGGTTTAACCCACATCGTATCTGGTGGTATCGGCCCATCTAGCTGTAATTGTGGTCGTTTTTGCCGCTCTTGCTCTAACCAGGGAATTAACCAATCCTGTTCTTCATGTCCTAGTTGTCCCTGTTCGCCACTGTGGGGATTCAAACCGGCGATCGCAATTCTTCCTCTCTCTATACCAAAATCCCTCTCCAAACACTCCACCAGCAAATCTAGTTTCTGTGTCAATAACTGCGGTGTCAACGTATCAGCTACTTGACGTAGGGGAATATGTGTGGTAGCAAGTAAGGTGCGGAGCGTCCATCCAGTATGGGGCGATCGCGCTACAAATAACATTCCAAAACGGTCAACACCTGATTTTTGTGCCAAAAGTTCCGTTTGCCCTGGATAATTATACTCTGCGGCTTTCCAAGCAGATTTAGCGATGGGCCCCGTGACAATAGCATCAAATTTACCAGCAAGTGTTTGAGCGATCGCATATTCCATATACGCAAAACTAGCCGCACCACTCGCCGCATTACCTATTCCTGGGATAATTTTACCTTTAATTTCCCCATCTAATTGCACATCGCTGACTAACAACTCGTCTGGATTTGCCAAAGGTGCTAGATTCTCAGTTAAATTTAGTTTGTGATAAGTCTGTGCCAGCAAATCCGTGTTACCTACCACTGTAACGTCATATTTTGTACTAATTTCCGGCTCTGCTAAAGCTTTCAAAATCACCTCCGCCCCAATCCCCGCCGGATCTCCCAACGTCAGCGCCAAACGTGGGCGATTTACTTTGCCAAAATTCCCTAAATTAATTTGATACATAAAATTTCTTCATAATTATTATCATCAAATTTGCCCATCTTCCCCTCTCCCAACAGTAGGGATTGCCTTCCAAACCAGTAGGGATTGCCTGCTAAACTAGTTTAAAATTATTTACACTGGTCTAATCCTACAGCAACTATTGAAAAGCTTCTGGTAGACCTAGTTTACACACCACTTTGCATAAGGAGAATCACACCAATGGGCGGCGAACTTTTGAATGCAGCTCTATTGTCTTTCGGTTTAATTTTCGTGGGCTGGGGCTTAGGCGCGTTGTTACTGAAAATTCAGGGCACAGAAGAATAATAGAGTGCTGAGTTAAGAGTTATTATTCTTCCCACTCCCTTTTTCATTGAAATGGGAAAAAAGCTTGTCCGGTTAACGGGCAAGCTTTTTTCCCATAAATCTCTCTAGATAAATTAATTTTCTGAGAAAAGATGTAAACTTTTGTTTGCATAGGTTATTCTGATAACATTCTTTTCATAAAACATTAAAATTTATTACAACCCTCATGACATTATTAATCGTCGGTGCAACTGGCACCTTAGGAAGACAAGTGGCTCGTCGTGCTATCGATGAGGGGTATAAAGTACGCTGTCTTGTGCGGAGCAGCAAAAAAGCAGCTTTTCTCAAAGAATGGGGTGCAGAACTCGTACCGGGAAATTTGCGTTACCCCGACACTCTAGCGGAAGCTTTAGTTGGTGTAACCCAAGTTATTGATGCGTCAACCTCTCGCCCTACAGATTCACTCAGTATCAAACAAGTGGACTGGGACGGCAAAGTAGCATTGATTCAAGCAGCAAAAGCAGCAGGTGTAGAGCGTTTTATCTTCTTTTCGATTTTGGATGCTGATAAATACCCAGAAGTGCCGTTAATGGAAATTAAGCGGTGTACAGAACTCTTCCTGGCTGAGTCAGGCTTAAATTATACCATCTTGCGGCTAGCTGGGTTTATGCAAGGCTTAATCAGTCAGTACGGGATTCCCCTTTTGGAAGCACAGCCAGTTTGGGTAACTGGTAATTCTTCTCCCATCGCCTATATGGACACTCAGGACATTGCTAAGTTTGCTATCCGAGCATTGAGTGTACCAGAAACGCAAAACCAAGCTTTTCCTGTAGTAGGTACTCGTGCATGGAGTGCAGAAGAAATTATCAGCCTATGTGAACGCTTATCTGGAAAAAACGCCAAAGTAACACGGATGCCAATAAACTTACTGCGTGCCGTCCGGGGCTTAATGCGGTTCTTTCAGTGGGGATGGAACGTAGCGGATAGGCTAGCGTTTACAGAAGTATTGGCTAGTGGTAAACAGTTAAATGCTTCAATGGATGAGGTATACACAGTCTTTGGCTTAGATCAGCAACAAACTACAACCCTAGAAAGCTATCTACAAGAGTACTTCAGCCGAATTATGAAGAAGCTCAAGGAGTTAGACTATGAGAAAAATAAAAACAAGAAGCAGAAACCTAAAAAAACTCCTTTTAAACAGTCTTCAAAAGTCAATAGTCAATAGTCATTACAAAACACACATTAGTCATTAAACTCTAGACTCTAGACATCTGAATCCAGATTAATGACTACATGACCAAAAATGTGTAAGGATTACATAATATAAAGCATCGCCTAAACTTGGATATTTGAGTGTGCCGAAAGCAGGCATTATCTACAATGACATTAAACCGATAGCGGGTCGTGTCGCTATCGAGTTGAAAGACAAGCTAACCGCAGCCGGTTGGAATGTATGTATCACATCGAGTATCGGTGGCATCCTGGGCTACTCTACCCCTGAGAGTCCCGTATGCCATACTCCCATTGATGGTTTGACGCCCCCTGGTTTTGATTCAGATATGAAGTTTGCAGTGGTGTTAGGGGGAGACGGCACTGTTTTAGCAGCGTCTCGTCAGGTAGCCCCCCTTGGTATTCCACTGCTAACAGTGAATACTGGTCACATGGGCTTTTTGACAGAAGCTTTCCTGAATCAATTGCCCCAAGCATTAGAGCAGGCGATGGCGGGTGAATATGAAATTGAAGAACGAGCCATGCTCACCGTCAAAGTGTTTCGGGGAGACTTAGTGCTGTGGGAAGCCCTATGCTTGAATGAAATGGTTTTACATCGAGAACCTTTAACCTCTATGTGCCATTTTGAAATTGTCATCGGGCGTCATGCACCAGTGGATATTGCGGCGGATGGTGTGATTGTTTCTACGCCTACTGGTTCTACAGCTTACTCATTAAGTGCTGGTGGCCCAGTTGTTACTCCAGGCGTACCTGTTTTACAACTGGTACCCATTTGTCCCCATTCCCTAGCTTCTAGAGCATTGGTATTTCCTGATACTGAATCAGTCAACATTTACCCAGTAAATATTCCTCGGCTAGTGATGGTGGTGGATGGCAATGGGGGATGCTACATCCTACCAGAGGATCGAGTATATATGGAGCGATCGCAATATAGTGTCCGATTTATTCGCCTGCAACCGCCTGAGTTTTTCCGAGTTTTGCGCGAAAAATTAGGTTGGGGTTTGCCACACATTGCTAAACCAACTTCGGTAGAATTGCCGTAATCATTTGTCATTTGTCATTCTCTTCCACTCCCTACTTCCCACTCCCCACTGCCTAATTTACTGATTTCCTTCCAGAATTACTGATGTAGGGATGGTATTTGGAGTTAGTTATTAAGATTGCATCGGAGAATTCGATGGCTGATACCTGAACGTGCTAAAACATCCTAAGCAGCGTGTCAAATCAGGATTGCTCCATCATTAAAAACTCGTAATTGCACTTTTAACTGATGTAAAGATTTTCTTTGAAACATTTTTACAATCCAAAATCCAATATCCCAAATTGTTATGACAGCTGCTCAAAGTCCCTGTGTTTTGGTGATTGAAACCGATGAGAACCTAGCAAATCAGCTTTCTTGCGACTTGCAAGAAGCCGGCTATGAATCGATTTTGGCTCATGATGCGACGAGTGGTTTGCAATACTGTCGCGATCGCCAGCCTGCTTTAATTGTTTTAGACCGGATGCTAGCAGGAGAATCAGGACTCTCATTGTGCAAAAATCTGAGAAGCAATGGTATGCGATCGCCTGTATTGATTTTAATGGCAAGGGATACAGTCGATGATCGGGTAGCTTGTCTAGAAGCTGGAGCTGATGATTACATCCTCAAGCCTTACCGCTCGGAAGACTTTTTGAAGTTGATTCGCCTCTACTTAAAACCTGATGTCGATACCACCGAGCAGTTGCGCTTCGGGGATTTAATTTTAGACATAGCAACTCGTCGGGCCATACACAACGGACGCGCAATTGACTTGACAATGAAGGAATTTGAACTATTAAAATTCCTAATGGAACATCCTCGTGAGGTATTAACCCGCGAACAAATTCTGGAAAATGTCTGGGGTTATGACTTTCTAGGTGAATCGAATGTAATTGAAGTGTACATTCGCTACTTGCGCCTAAAAATTGAAGATGAAGGTCAAAAGCGCCTCATTCAAACGGTGCGAGGCGTAGGGTACGTTTTAAGAGAATCCTAGTACAGGCAGAAGTTTTTGCCTCGTTCCCAGTCTGAGACTGGGAATAGCACACTTGGAGGCTCTGCCTCCCACCTAAGCGGCAGCAAGCCCAATCAAGAGCATTCCTTCTCACAATCTGGAAACAAAATTTTAAAACAGCTGTGTTACGGGATAAATAAAAGCCGTCGGTTTTCTAGCTTAAATTCTGTAAAATTGAAATCTAAATTACAAAATCAAAAAACTATATGACTCGTTGGCTAAGTTTGCTCTCAATCTTGCTAAGTATTTTCCTAATGGGCTGTTCTGTGCCAACAACAGCTAAACCTCCCAGCCTCACCTCTGGTTCTCAAACTCCAGCACCAGAGAGTTTAGGTCAAACACTACCAATTTCTGCCAAAGCCATTGTTCCTAATGGCACAACGATTCAGTTAGAAGTGGCACAGACACCAGAACAGCAAGCCAAGGGATTGATGTATCGCCCAGCTTTGCCAGATGACCGAGGGATGCTATTTGGGTTCCCTTCAGCACAACCAGTCAGTTTCTGGATGAAGAATGTACCTGTATCCTTGGATATGGTATTTCTACAGAATGGTGTAGTTAAATATATTCAGCCTGCTGCACCTCCTTGTCTAACTGAGCCTTGTCCTACCTATGGCCCCAATACACCAATCGACAAGGTGATTGAACTTCGGTCGGGGCGAGCTGCCGAATTGAAGTTGAAAGTGGGCGATATTGTCAAAATTGAGTTTTGAGACTCAGGTACTCTGTGGGTATAAAAATTTAGGTGTTTGCTTTGTTAGAAATCCTATACTATCGAAATATGTGTTATTTTTGTAAAAAATGTCACGTTTTGTGGTGAAACAGTTAGCTGTAACGCTACTTTTTAAAAAATGTGGTAATAATATACAATCCTACTGTCTCCAAGCTGAAATCATAGTTTTCAGGTTTGGTCACAAAATTATTCCCTTCGGCGCAAGTGTAAATACTCGCCAATAGAGGAGTATAGGCTATGGAATATTTGTTACAACATGTGTGATTAAATAAAGCACAGAAGTAAACAAGATGGAGCTAATTTAACTAGGTAAAAATGCTGCTTGAGAATCGAGCAGATGATTTGTACAAAAATTTCTATTTCCCAGACCCTCTATGGGCAGCCTCTCTTTAAAGCAGATTAAAGAAACTGTGCAGCCGATAAGGACACAGTGATAGATAAAATACTGCCTACTAGCTACCAAGTAATGGTGAACTGATATATGACAATACACTCTGCACAAGGAGGTGAAATACAAATGTCACCATCAAAATATTCTCGACTTATTCATTTTTTGCAAGAAGATTTGGCAATTTCCACAGCATCGCTGGCGGTGGCACTCCGGCATCGGGAGCAAGATCCGGGCCCTTTGACAATGATTCTTTGGCAGTATGGATTAATTACTCTAGAGCAGTTAGAACAGATTTATGATTGGTTGGAAACGGCATAGATCATATTAATTTTGGATTTTAGGTTGCACCTTTGCTGCGTTTTCCGCGCAACTTGGATTTTAGATTAAAAGTCTCTGTCATATCATGTCCGGTTGAACACTTGTCATTGCGTGTCATTGCGTGTCATTGCGAACGAAGTGAAGCAATCTCCAAACCCCTACGATTGCTTCACTTCGTTCGCAATGACATATCATAAGTAATTTACCGGACATGATATCAAAAGGCTGTTACCGGAATCTCAAACAATACTATTTATTCCAATTTGGCATCATACTAAGTTACCAAAGTTAGTTTTGTTTGGTGTTAAAGATGCCCTGTAAATCTCTCGAAAGCAAATAATACTATCTAGGGCAACTTGGTATGATTGAGGAAAATCAAGGGATGTTACATCCACTCTATCTTGTGCAAAGGTTGATGTATAGCTCTATTGATACAGTTTTTACTCATCTACACATAAATTCAAAGAGCGAGTTGATAATTTAACTCGCTCTTTTGATTTAGTGCTGACTACTCAGGATTGAGTAAACACTTTAACTGCTGCGGCTATACCAGATCCAGAAGTAAAGTCTTTGTAGCCAAGTTCTGTTAGGGTAACTTCTAAGGATGCTACACAACTAAGAATATCGCGATCGCTCACAAAGCCCAAGTGACCAATGCGGAAAATCTTGTTTGTCAGATGGTCTTGACCACCTGCTAGGGCTATATCAAAGCGCTTTTTCATCAATGACCGAATTTTATCCGGTTCAATTCCCTGTGGTGCTACAGCCGTAATCGCTGGACTGGCGTAACTATCTCCTGCTAACAGGGGCAAATTCAACCCTTGAATGGCGGCGCGGGTAGCATTCTTGAGCCGTTCGTGTCTAGCAAATATTGATTCCAAGCCTTCCTCTTTCATGATTCGTAACGTGGTGTGTAACGCTACGATCAAGTTCACAGGCGGAGTAAATGGAGTTGTATTTTTGGCTGTGGCTTTGCTATATTTGCCTAAATCCAGATAATATTTCGGTAATTTCGCGGTTTTGTATGCTTCCCAAGCCTTGGGGCTGACAGAGACAAAACCTAATCCAGGGGGAATCATATAACCTTTTTGGGAACCGGAGGCGACTATATCCAAACCCCAAGCATCCACAGGTAGATTGAACGCACCCAAGCTAGTGACGGCATCAACGATGATTAAAGCTTCACCGTGTGCTTTGACGTGGCTATTAATGGTTTCTAGGTCATTCAACACACCCGTTGAGGTTTCGCTGTGGGTGATGATTACGGCTTTAATTTGCTTTTGGGTATCTGCTTGGAGTTTTTCGGCAAATACTCCTGGGTCTAAGGGTTTTCCCCATTCAACCTTAACTTCTTCTACATTCAAACCGTAGGCTTGACCGACTTCTACCCAGCGTTCGCCAAATTTACCATTAGAGCCAACTAAAATGCGATCGCCTGGAGAGAGGAAATTAATTATTCCAGCTTCTACAGCACCCGTACCACTGACATTCAGCATCAATACATCACTTTGGGTTTGGTGTAGCCACTTGAGGTTTTCCGTCACCTCTGCCAATATATTGCTAAATTCACTGGTACGGTGTCCAATTGGATGCTTGGCTAATGCCAGTAACGCAGCTTCTGGCACTGGGGTTGGGCCAGGAATCATCAGCATCAGCTTATCGTTCATGTGTGTATCCTAAAGTCAAAATTGTAGAAAGTTGGTTAAGTCTGGTAGCAAGTTCTAGATATTAATCCACAAATTCCACTCAGTTATTCACCAGTCTTGTTGTATATTTTACAAACCCATAAGAAAAATATCGTAGGAGTTAATATCGGTTAACTTTACCTTTGCAATTTATACAGGACTCCAACTCAGATATAACCTCTGTTCCAGGCAATTTTACCACACACCTGGACACCAGGTTAAGGCGTTTACTCATAGAAGAGTGGCTATTTTAGCCAAAAGTGAAACGTCTATCTAGACTTTTACAATTTGAGGCACAGGTATGATGAATTCTTAAATTTTACCCATAATCCATGTCTTCATAAACTATAAGTTTTTATACTATACTTACAGAATTGCTCCAGTTATGCTTAGTCGTGTTAGTTAGCATTAATAGTGAGTCGTTTTTAACTAGTGTCAGTTGATAAACTGTCACTCCCCAGAACGCCGATTTTATTGCAAAAGAGATATTCTTAATTAGTGCAAGGAGTGATACCATTTCACCAAATGTTTGTCACAAGTTATCCCCGCAATGCTTCCTCCTCAGGAGGTGTTGCAGATTTCAAATGTTGCATCAAACGAGTGAGTTGGTATAAGCTTTTACGGGAAAGCGCTTGAGTGAGCAAAACTCTCAAGCGCTTTTTCGTGTATAAATAAAACACTCTTAGAATACTTAATCCAACATATACTTGATGACATTAGCATCCTGGCGATCGCATAGCTGCAACCTAAATTAACGCTAACCGAGTATCAACCAAAAACGATCCCCCCTGAGATCGCCTTAACTCAATTCTCCGCGCCCCTCTGCGCTTCCCTCTGCGCCACTTTGCGTTTAAACTTCCACCCTCAATTCTCCACGATTTTACGCAAACCTGTACTTAGCTGACTACAAAATTCACCAACTTTCCAGCCACCACAATTACCTTTTTAATCTCTTTGCCCTCAATATAACGCTGGGCAACTTCCGATTCCCGCGCGTATTTCTCCAACGCTGCTTTATCTGCTTGCGCCGGCACTTGAATCGAGCCGCGAGTTTTACCCATAATTTGAATCACTAAAGTAATTTCATCAGCCACCAAAGCCACCGAGTCAAATACTGGCCAAATTTGAGTGTGAACTGAATCACTTTCACCCAATAAATGCCATAATTCATCAGCAATATGTGGTGCAAAGGGTGCTAGCAACACAACCAAAGTCCGAATACCTTCTGCGTAAACTGGTGAATTTTTGCCGTCAGCATCAGTTAAAGCATTACTCAACTTCATCAATTCTGAAATAGCTGTGTTGAATTGATATTCGTCTTCCACATCTTCCGTCACCGCTTGAATCGCCGTGTGAATCGCCCGCCGCAATTCCTTTTCTGACTTACTTAAATCAGAGAGTTGGGCTTGCTTACGGGATACCCCAGCAGCAACATAATCTGTCACCAAACGCCAAACCCGATTTAAAAAGCGAAATTGTCCTTCCACATCGGCTTCATCCCATTCCAAGTCTTTTTCAGGCGGCGCTTTGAACAAAATGAACATCCGCGCTGTGTCTACACCATATTTGGAAATTACATCTTCTGGCGCTACACCGTTGCCCTTTGACTTAGACATGGTGGCGTAGAGACGTTGCAGTGGTTCACCTGTCTGGGGGTCGTGGGGGTCGGCAGAATTGACAAGATTAGAAGGAATCCATTTATCTTTACCACTTTTGTTGGGATTCAGGTAAGTTAAACCCTGTACCATACCTTGAGTTAACAGGCGTTGGAAAGGTTCGTCAAAATTTAATAAGCCTCTGTCCCTTAAGACTTTAGTAAAGAACCGTGAGTACAACAAATGTAAAATCGCGTGTTCAATGCCACCCACGTACTGATCTACTGGCATCCAGTCATTAATTTTACTAGAATCGAAAACCTGTTGTTCATTCTTAGCGTCAGGGAAGCGCAAGAAATACCACGACGAATCAATAAAAGTATCCATCGTGTCAGTTTCCCGCTTTGCCGGAGTCCCACAAGTTGGACAAGGGACATTTACCCAGCTTTCCAACTGAGTCAAAGGTGAACCGCCACGTCCAGTAAATTCAACCTCTTCCGGCAACTGTACTGGCAAATCTTCATCAGGCACCGGCACTATTCCACAATTGGGACAGTGAATTACGGGTATCGGTGCGCCCCAGTAACGCTGCCGCGAAATTAACCAATCGCGCAGGCGATATTGCACCCGGACTTTCCCAAAACCTTGTTGTTCAGCATATTCAATGATTGCTTGTTTAGCATCCACAGAAGTCATGCCAGTAAAAGCGCCGGAATTAATTAAAATCCCTGGTTCAGTGTATGCCTCGTTGTATTCAATTTGGATGAGTTGTGTGACTTCATCAATCTCTGATGTTGGAGTTAAATCAAAACCTGCAACATCAGATGGGGAAGCGATGACAAAATCAATCGGCAAATCGTAATTTTTAGCAAACTTAAAATCCCGGACATCGTGTGCTGGTACACCCATTACTGCCCCAGTACCATACTCATACAGTACATAGTCAGCAATCCAAATAGGCACTTCTTCCCCTGTAAACGGGTTAATTGCCTTACCACCTGTGGGAATACCCCGCTTCGGTTTGTCTTCAGCAGTACGTTCCAACTCACTTTGATTGGAAACCTCCTTAATAAAGGCTTCTACCGCCGCTTGTTGTTCTTTTGTAGTGACGCGCTTTGTTAAAGGATGTTCTGGTGCTAACACTAAGTAGCTGACACCATAAACGGTATCTGGGCGTGTAGTGTATACGCCGATTTTTTCGTCTATCCCAATGATGGGAAATTCTAAGTAAGCGCCTGTAGATTTACCAATCCAGTTTGCCTGCATCAACTTGACGCGTTCCGGCCAACCTGTCAACTTATCCAAGTCATTGAGTAATTCTTCGGCGTAATCGGTAATCTTGAAAAACCACTGCCGCAACAATTTGCGCTCAACTATTGCCCCACTGCGCCAAGAACGTCCTTCATTATCAACTTGCTCATTCGCCAGTACAGTTTGGTCAATGGGGTCCCAGTTTACAGCTGCTTCTTTTTGGTAAGCTAACCCCGCTTGCAAAAACTGCAAGAAAATCCATTGTGTCCACTTGTAATAATTTGGTGAACAGGTAGCAAGTTCGCATTCCCAATCAATGGATAAACCAAGACGCTGCAATTGTTGCCGCATCTGGGCCATATTTTGATAAGTCCACTTTGCTGGCGGCACACCACGGTCAATGGCGGCGTTTTCTGCTGGTAAACCAAAGGCATCCCAACCCATTGGGTGTATTACCCGACACCCTTGCATTCGCTTGAGGCGGGCAATCACATCGGTAATCGTATAATTACGGACGTGACCCATGTGTAGGCTGCCTGATGGATAAGGGAACATGGATAAAGCGTAGAATTTTGGCTTGTTGCTAGCTGTCGGTGTCTTATCTAAGCCAAGTTCTGCCCATGTTTTTTGCCATTTTTCCTCAATTGCTGCTGGGTTATATCGGGAATCCACCAAAAATTCTCCTACTGGGTCTGTTATCGTATCTGCCTCCATATTGTAAATGGTAGGCAAAGAAATCAAATGGTTAAAATAGGCGATGGTTGAATCAAATATAAAATTTTCTGATTTAGTGCGGGTTTTTGTCTACGGCACGCTCAAACCAGGTGAAGCTAATTATAAAAAATACTGTGCTAACAAGGTAGTAGATGTCAAAAAAGCTTTTGCACAAGGCAAATTGTTTGCTCTGCCAATGGGCTACCCAGCGATGACGCTAGGGGATAGCCAAGTTTACGGATATTTACTCTCTTTTTCCAACCCAAGAATTTTAAATGAGTTAGATTTACTGGAAAATTACCAGCCCACTAGACAAACACCAGAAAACCTCTATAATCGACAAACTATCGAGGTTTATGATCCACAGTCGCTCTCTTTGGGTTGGGCTTGGGTTTACTTAATGACTCTAGAACAAGTTGACCAATTAGGAGGTTACACGCAACCCAACGGCTGGTGGAGTGGGTGCGGTTTAACCGAAAAGTACAGTTATGCTCTGTAAACTGTTAACTTTGCGATTAGTTTATATCCTGTGTGGAGTCCTGTCTTTGAGGCTTTATCTGGTAGATTGAATCTTCAGGAGAAGCTACTGCTGCTTTAGGAATTTCAATTACCGGGTTATTTAGTCCCACCATCAGAGGGGAAGGCGGAATCATAGACGCTGAGGAGGTTTGTGCTGATTCTATTTGTGGTCGTTGTGCCATTTGAGGTGTCCTCGAACCACCAGGTAATAAACCAGATACTGCGCCGATAACACAGGCAGCAACGGCTGCACCGCCAATTGTCCAGCTTAAGCGGGAACGGCGACGCAAACGTGTCAATACTTGCTCAACTGTTGCTTCTGGTGACTGTTGGGCTGTTGGCACTGGGAGAGTCCGCAAGCCTTGGCGTAGCTTTAACAGTCGGGCATACAAGCATTGAACTGAGGCATCATTTGCCAGCCATTCTTCTACTTGCCTGCGTTCTATAGCCGTGACTTCACCATCGAGGTAAGCACTCAATAACTCGAAGCGATCGCGCTTCACCATATCCATAAGACCCGTTGATTCATTGGTATGATTGGCCATTCCATCTGGCAAATTTTCAGGAAGTTGCAAAGGAGAACAATCGTAAAACTGAGAATCAGTAGTCATCTTAACATTATTACCAATTCATACACTGCTAAAGTGAGGAAAAATTCGGAAAAATTGTTAATTTTCCTGCTAACGGCAGAAGCGATCTACTTTATAGTGATTCTTAATCAATGCTTAAATTCTGCCTAATAGCAGAGGCAAGATGTTGTAAATTAGGAGTCTAGATAATTCTGCAAGTGAGCTTGCAGCCTCGTTCTAGCTCTGGCTATTCTTGACTTCACAGTTCCCAAGGAAACTCCAGTGATTTCGGCAATTTCTTCATAAGCCATGCCTTCGATTTCTCTCAGGACAATAGTAGTACGAAACACCTCTGGTAAATCAGCGATCGCTTCCCGCAATTGCTCATAAAATTCTCTAGTTGTCAGTTCTTCCTCTGGCCCTGGGGTATCGCCGGCGATTTCCCAATCCATCTCGCCGTCCTCTAGCGATCGAGGAGCATCTAGTGACAAAGGACTCATAACCCGCTTGCGTTTCCGCAACTCATCGTAAAACAAGTTGGTGGCAATGCGGCTCAACCAGCCCCGAAATTTAGCAGGTTCTTGTAATCGGCTAATATTCCGATACACTCGAATCCAAACTTCTTGAGCTAAATCGGCTCTGTCAGCCCAATCTGGAGCCAGGTGGTATAGAACTCTATCAACTTGACTTTGATAGCGGCGTAATAGTTCTGTAAACGCAGCACGATCTGGTCGCAGTCCCGCTTGACAGCGCAAAATTAAATCGTGATTAGGGAGTTTGTCAACTTGCACTGATGCTTCTGGATAGTTTGCATCAACCGTTGACCAGGATGCAGTAATCGACTGACTCATAGATCGTACTGGCTCTAAGTTATCCCTATCTATTAGACCTGGTAATGGGTCAGAAGTTCCTAGCTAAGGTGACGGATTTGTGACTGTAACACTACTGAAGTCTACAAGTTTGGGTACATTGATAGCAATCAGGAGAGCTACTTTCTCCTTATACTGCTTGCATAGTTACCCTTGCATCCATCAGCTAACAAAGGCGCAACGAAATGCACACCTTGTTACTTTTTGCAACTGGGTACATACGCTTGATAAAAATAATTAAATCTGGTTATGAGGATGAAGAGAAAATTTTGTAATTTTAACTTGTTGATACCTTTAAAATTCGGGCAACAATTTCTGGAAGTTTGGTTGCTGTGGTTACTATAATGGTGAGTTATTTTTTTGATTTTGTTACCAGAATAGTTGCTGGTGGTTGTGGCCCGTAAGTAGCACCAGAGTTATTTTGCTCTGGTACGCGAACCTGAAAAAAGAAATTGAGGGAAAATGTAATTGTGGCTGCTAGCAATAGTTTTTCAAACATGGTTTTTCTCCCACCTACACCATTAATGATTGATTGCTGCATTTCAAAAGTTCCAGAGAACAATCCGAGTAGAGGCTTACGACCCTCAGAACTTCGGAGGAGTGAGGCTGCTCACTTGAAGTTTTGTTGCTGGGACAGTTTGCATAGTCTTAGTCTGCCCACAGGTGTTGGCAGATTTATAGCAGAAATGATAAGTATTGATAAATCTTTGATAAGCGGATGATGAACGCATCCAAATTGCTCGGCTGGATATGTCAGGGATAAACAATAGGCGATGGCAATGGTAAGAAACGAATCTGTAGGGCGTATGGTAATGTTGCTCTGTTTTGGTACAGCATTTTTATCTTTAGCTGTCCATTGGCGCATTACTACGGCAGAACGTCAGTTAGAGAAGTCTGCATCTACTTCGATGCAACGAGATTCTACCCTAACCAACCCTAAGGGAAGCCGCCCACAGGGAGTCTACAAGAATCTCTCGCAAGTGAGTTTAGGGGAAATTGCGTTGGGTGCATCTGTGTCCCCTGGTGAAGCCAGCCAAGGCTCAACTGGCCAGAGGGCGTCTACACCAAAGTTCTCTGCTGTTGAGTCTGCTGCTAAATCGAAAATAATTAAAAAGAATGTAGCTAAAGCAACTGCTCGGCGCACAATTGCCCGGAGGGTGTCTACACTCAAGTCTTTTGGTAAGCCTCGTACTAAGTCAAAAAAAATTAAGAAGAATGTAGCTAAAGCAACTGTTAAACGCACAATTGTCCAGAGGGCTTTCACACTCAAGTCTTCTGCTATCAAGCCTCAAACTAGGCCGGAAACTATTAAGAAAAATGTAGCTAAAGCAACCGAACTACCAATTAAGATGCAGCTAGTGGCACAAGCAGAAAGACAAAATCCAGTTGCGGATAGTTGGCCAAAAGCTCTATGGTCTCGCGTCTCAGCTCAACAAGTACCAGCTAATGGGCTTAAGACGCAGGTAGTTGTTGATTTAAGCGATCGCCGCACCTATGTATACGCAAAAGATGAGGTGATAGCCAGCTACCCCATTGCTGTCGGTAAGAAAGGTTGGGAAACGCCCACAGGTTCTTTCCAGGTGATACACATGCGACACTATCCAATCTGGCGTCACCCGATTACTGGCAAAGTATTTGAGGCAGGTACGAATAGCCCCTTGGGAGATAGATGGATTGGTTTTTGGTCAGATGGACGGAATGAAATTGGCTTTCATGGCACGCCAGAAGTTGACTTAGTAGGAACGGCTGTATCCCACGGCTGCTTAAGAATGCGTAATTCCGATGTCCGATTGTTGTACGAGCAAGTAAGTTTAGGGACAACAGTGTTAGTGCGTGATTAATTAAAAGTCTTTTGTCCTTTGTTTAAAACAAATGACAAAGGACTTTTAAAATTATCATTTTTGCTCAAAGTTAGGTGCATAAGTCTGGAGTAAAGCACTAACTTGGCGTACAACTTCATTGCCACTGTTTTTGCCTAAGGCTTGTCGTTCAGGGAAGAAATTAGGTCGATCTAGGTAACGGTTAATCGCCTCACTTACTTGTTGAGAAATTAATTCTTTCAGCTCTGCCTGAGCCGTTTCGCGCTGGAAGTTAGCACCTTCTTCTGTGGTGGCATACAAAGGTGGCAGCCGATTCAGAGCGTAAGCAGCAATATCCCCAACATCCAGAGAACTTTCACTAGTGGCTTCAATTTCTGCGACTCGGGTGATCGCTTCTGTCAGTACCAATTCTTCCATGACGTTAATGAATTGTTTGCGAGGTATCGCCACTACCTCACCAGTCAATAGTGCCCCCATCAACCGATCCAGCGCCATATACTCTTCAATTGAGAGTTCCGAGGCGTTGTCGCAGATTCTACCGACTTCTGCTTCCATTGCTGGTGTTAAATAACCATCCTGGAGAGCTTGTTCTACAATTTTTTCGATACTCATAACGCTTATCATCATTTCATTTATGTTTAGCCAAGGAAGGTAGGGACAGTATCAATCCAATTCATTATGCCTAATTCTCAAGGGTTCGTAACTACCTCACCAGTTAATAGTGCTCCCATCAGCCGATCCAGCGCCATAAGCTCTTCAATTGAAAGTTCTGATACGTTGTCACAGATTCTACCGATTTCTACTTCCATTGCTGGTGTCAAATAAGCATCTTGGAGAACTTGTTCTAAAATTTTTTTGATACTCATAAGGCTTATCATCCATTTATGTTAGCCAGGCAAGGTAGGGACGGGATAAATCCAATTTATTTTGCCTAATTCTCAGCAAAAAAAACCAAATTATGCACAGACGCGATCAACTCCACTTCTACTAATTAACGCCCTTGGTTCGCCAAGGTGTAGGATCAACAGATTGCCCGTTGACATACAGACCCCAGTGCAAGTGTGGCCCCGTAGAAGCACCTGTTGAACCTACTGCGCCAATTAGTTGACCAGCTTTCACAAAATCACCTTCTTTAACGTTAATACGACTCAGGTGCATGAAAATACTGTTTACCCCTTGACCGTGATCAATGCCCACTACGTTACCGTGAACCCGAAACCCTTGGGATACTCTACCTACCAAAGCAACTCGCCCAGAGGCTGGAGCAATCACGGGTGAACCGGCAGCACCAGCGTAGTCAAGGCCACGATGATAGTAGTCTTTTGCAAACTTACCATTATAGTAGCGTCGTACACCATAGGTTGTACTCATCCGCCCTGCATTTGGCTTGAGAAAGGCTCCATTCCAGTATTTTTCTGGTGTTTGTAATGCTTTAAAAGCTGCCACGCGCTTAAGTTCATACTCTGTGGCAGATGCGCTGGCTTTTCCTGGTGGCAGAGTAATCCGTTGTATGGGGAACTTGCGATTAAGGACATTCACTGCTAAGTTTTGCACTTGACCATCTCCCGCAACTCGAAGTGTTCTAGTTCCTGCTTTTTCGAGTGGAGTTGTGGGAACAAAAGCCCGATACTGATTGGGCGCAATCTCAAACGCTGGATATGTATTATTACCGTTAACTACTGTTGGATTTGTTCCATTGTCTGGATTATCTAAATTAATCTCTACGAATAATGTATCTCCTAATTTAGGATTAGTTGGAGTCACCTTTACTTGCAAAGCATCTACAGGTAATGCCAAGGTGAAGGGGATAACGGCAAATATTCCCTTTAACATGTTTATTGCGCGGCGATTATCTGTCAAACTTTTGACATCAAAACCGAAAAACTTCTTGTTTGAATTACTAACGCTATTCTCAATAATCATAGAAATACAAAAAATCCCTTGCTTGTGTTGGAAAATAGACTAACTTATTATCACTAGTGTTTCCTATTTGAAGCAGATGTTATTAAAAACCATCAATGTTAGAAAAGCCTCCAAGGACTTATGGACACAAGGGAAACACGGAGCAAGGCGCGAAAAAGAATGATTTGTAACTGTAATTTAGTGAATTTGTGTTAATTTTAATAACCAAGCTGTATGATAATTGATAACAATCATAAAATTTAACTAGATTGATGGCAAAGCCGTTCTTGTGGCTTGTCATAGGTATCACTTGTTAGATAACAAAGTAAACCCATTATGCTTACAGTCGCTACATAATAGTACTTCAAGGAAATCTGGGAAGCAACTAGACAGTTGTTCAACTTGCCTACTCTGTGCCGCCTTCTTGACTCGCGGCTCTGCCGCAATGAGGTGCATTTCCAGCCAGAGGCTGGAAACGAGGTTTTAAAGGAGTTGTAAAAATTTTTCCCTACTCCCTATTCCCCTAGTTTTAAAACATATCGGCGGGGTCGGTGGCTTGGAGTTTGCGGGTTGCGATCGCACCGGAGATTGCACACATAATAATGGTCAGCACTAATACCTGGAAGGCGCGAATCACAGTCATGTGCATGGGCAAATTTGTGGCACTGCGAGTCAGTTGATAAAGTGCTAAGGACACTCCCAATCCGGGAAAGAAGCCTAGTGCTGCCAATATTAAGGACTCTTCAAACAACACACCTAGCAAGTAGTAATTGCGATATCCCATTGCTTTGAAGGTGGCGTATTCCCGAATGTGAGCATTAACATCGGTGGAAAGGACTTGATAAACAATAATCACTCCTACCACAAATCCCATCAATACACCCAGGCTGAAAATAAACCCAATTGGGGAATTTGTTCTCCAGAAGTTATTCTCAAATTCAATAAATTCGGCATGGGTTAATACTCTGACATCATTTCTTAGGTAGGCTTTCAATGTTGCTGCGACTTTTTTCGGGTCATAACCTGGTTTGAGAAGAATCAAACCTAGACTGACACTGCTTGACTGTCGCCCGGAAAATAGTCGCATAAAGTTCTGATCGCTGGTGATTAGGTTGCCATCAGCGCCAAAGGAAGCCCCGACTTGGAATAAGCCACTAATGGTAATTGTGCACCCTTCTATTTCGGTAGTCAGGGTTTGACCTTGGTCAATTTGGGCGATCGCTTTTTGATAATCTCCTCTGGCACCACGATCTAACAAGACGCTATTAGGCATTTTTATCGCCTGCAATTGCTGGTTAACATCTGGTAAGTCAAAAGCTGGCTTATCTGGGTTGAACCCGATAACTAACACTCCCGTCTCACGGTGTGTTTGGGGATTTTTCCAGATTGTGTTGTTGAAATACATTGGTTCTGCCGACTTTACCCCTGGTATATCCATTGCTTGGTAAATTCGCCGACGAGAAAATGTAGACAAGCTTGGCAAGTTACGAGCTTGGGGGCTGGTTAACACAATGTCTGCTTGCAAACTGCGATGCAGTCTAGTGTTACTGTCATATAGCGCAGTCTGAAAACCCATCTGCATAAACATGAGAAGATCCGCAAAGGCAATGCCTAACAATGCCACCAAAAGACGGCTTTTTTCATGATTCAGTTGCAGCCATCCTAGAGGTGTTCTTCGCCGCAGTTGTTCAATCAATCTCATCATAGGGAGTGGGGAGTGGGG